>JANNQE010000771.1:0-9724 GCA_031441625.1 Planctomycetia bacterium | reverse complement strand
CTCGGCGAGGGCGGACCACCCTACCAATCCCATCCCTGAGACTCCCCCGGCCATCCATTCCCACGCCTGGGAAGGATCGTCGAATCCGCACCGTTCCGGTGCGACAGTTCTTCCGGCGGATCGCGTTGCGGGCCTGCGATTGCAGGCGGTTGCAGCAACATCGTGTGGTAGGCCGATTCCGGTTCGCTTTTTGCTCGCGGCTGCTACCCGTTGCGGGGTGGTCCGCTACAACGGATGAACCGACGGGCCACCGCACTCGCACACGGCCTCTCCATTCACGACGGCAGGCGCTGACTCATGGCAGACGCACCAGCCCCCGCGACGACCCCGCCGAAAGTGACTCCGCTCACGCACACCACCACGCGGGGGTTCGCCGCCTCCTCGATGGTCCTCGGCATCTGGGGCACGTTGACGTTCTGGTGGTACCCGTACGGCTTGGGCGTCGCGAGCGTGGCCACCGCGTTCGCCCTCATCAGCATTGTGATGGGCTGGCGGGCGGGCAAAGAGGGGCAGCACCTGGCGTGGCTGGGGCTGCTGTTCGGGGCGAGCGGGGCGGGGGCGGCGGTGATGTCATACCGGGCGGTGCAGTTGGCGTTCGAAGAGACCCCGCCGCCGATCATCGCGGTCTGGTGGCCGTTCTGACACAAGTAGGTGCCGCTTGCCGAGCGGCACTGTTGGCCTGACTGGTGCCGCTCGGCAAGCGGCACCTACCCGGAACGAGGCCGTCATGGCGCAAGTGTTCCCGAAGACGATGAACGTGATCGCCCGCGTCAGCCTGCTGGCCCTGCCGCTGCTGGTCGCCGGAGGCGGCGTCACGCTCGCCGCCCTGGTGCGGTCGCCGTACATCACCGGCACGAACGAGCCGGTCGAGCAGCCGATCCCGTTCAGCCACAAGCACCACGTGGCCGAACTGGGCATCGACTGCAAGTACTGCCACACGGCCGTGTACGACAGCGCGAACGCCGGCCTGCCGCCGACCAAGACGTGCATGAACTGCCACCAGCAGATCTGGCAGGGGGCGGACATCCTGGCCCCGGTTCGCGACAGCTACAACCGCGGCATCCCGATCGCCTGGACGAAAGTGCACAACGTGCCGCACTACACGTACTTCAACCACTCGATCCACGTGAACAAGGGCGTCGGGTGCGTGTCGTGCCACGGGCAACTCGACCAGCAGGCGCTCGTCATTCAGTCCAAGACGCTGTACATGGAGTGGTGCCTCGACTGCCACCGCAACCCGGAGAAGCACCTGCGGCCGGTGAGCGAGGTGCAGAACATGCGGTTCTCGGCCGTCGGGTATCCGAAGACCGACCCGAAGACCGGGGAGCCACTGAAGGACGATCACGGCAAGCCGCTCCATTACGGCAGCCAGGCCGAGTTGGGCAAAGAGTTGAAGAAGCTGCACATGGTCCGCGAGAAGGAAGTGATTACGAACTGTAGCATCTGCCACCGCTGACGCGACACTGTCGAGCGGCCCGCGTGAGCGGGCTGGTTGCCGGGAACGAAGACACGAACCAGGGGGCTGACGCCCCCCGCTCGCCTGAGTGGAGAACACCGCGAATGCCCGCTGACCCCACCACCGCCAAGCCGGACTCGACGCTCGCGTCCATCGAGGCGTGGACGAACAGCCCGCAGTTCCACGACATGATGCGGGACGAGTTCCCCGACGACGCCGGCGAGTGGCTCGACCCGGTCTCACGCCGGGCGTTCCTCAGCCTGGCCGCCGCCGGCATCGCCCTGGCCGCCGGCACCGGGTGCAACCCGTCGTTCCGGGCCGCCTCGCGGCGGCAGGTCGTCCCGTATGTGAAGCAGCCGGAAGGCATCCGCCCCGGCATCCCGCTCTTCTTCGCCACCGCCATGCCGCAACACGGCGGGGTCGGCCTCGGGCTGATCGCCAAGCAGGTGGAAGGCCGGCCGATCAAGGTCGAGGGCAACCCCGACCACCCGAGCAGCGTCGGCAAGAACAACCTGTCGGCGATCGCCTCCACCCTCGACATGTACGACCCGGATCGGTCCACCAAGCCGGTCAAGGGCGACGCCAAATCGACCACCACGTTCGAAGACGCGGTCAACGAACTCCGCAAGTCGCTCGGCAAGTCCGACACCAAGCCGGTCGCCGACCGCGGCGACGGCGTGCGGGTGCTCACCGCCCCGACCACCTCGCCGACCGTCCAGGCGTTGATGGAGAAGTTCCTCACCCGCTACCCGAAGGCGGTGTGGGCGCAGTACGAGCCGGTGACCCGCGACGGCGTGCGGAAGGCCACCAAAGCGGCTTTCGGCAAGGCGCTGAACCCGGTGTACGACTTCAAGACGGCCGACGTGATCCTGTCGCTCGACGCCGACTTCCTGACCGTCGGGCCGGGCGCGGTGCGGTACGCCGCCGACTTCGGCCACCGCCGCACGGTCAGCACCGTCGACGCGATGGAGCACATCGAGAAAGAGACGAAGAAGCACGAGCACGACGAGAGGGTGCTGGCCGAACACGCCACCGAGCACCTGAACCGGCTGTACGTGGTCGAGGCGATGACCACCAGCACCGGGGCCATCGCCGACCACCGCCTGCCGCTCAAGCCGAGCGAGCTGGAAGCGTTCGCCCGCGAACTGGCGGTCAGGCTGGGTGTTCCGGGCGTGACCGCCATTGCCGCCGAGTTGTCCCCGCTGGCGAAGAAGTGGATCGACACGCTGGCCAAGGACCTGAAGACCGACGCGGACGGCAAGTCGCGGGCGGGCAAGGCGGTCGTCATCGCCGGCGAACACACCTCCCCGGCCACGCAACTGGTCGCCCTGGCCATCAACAAGGCGCTCGACGCCTTCGGCAAGACGGTGTCGTTCACCGAACCGCTCGAAGCGGTCAAGGACGCGACGGCCAAGGAACCCCGCAACACCCTCGCCGGCTGGCCGACCGACGACCAACTCGGTTCGCTCGACAAGCTGGTCAAGGACATGAAGGCCGGCAGCGTGGACTGTCTGCTGATGTCGGGCGTGAACCCGCTCTACGACGCCCCGGCCGACCTGAAATTCAAAGAGGCCATCGACGGCGTCCGCAAGAAGGCCGGCGCGGTGGTGCTGCACCACGGGCTGTATCAGGACGAGACGGCGGACAAGTGCAACTGGCACGTGAACGCCGCCCACTACCTGGAAAGCTGGGGCGACGTGCGCGCCCACGACGGCACGGTGTCCGTCATTCAGCCGCTCATCGCGCCGCTGTACGGCGGCAAGACGCTCACCGAACTGCTCATCGCCGTCCTCGAAGAGACGCCGTCCGACGCGATGTCGCAGGTCCGCAAGACCTACGACGGGATGACGGAGAAGGTGTGGGAGACCGGGTTGAAGACGGGCGTGTTCGCCGGCTCCGCGTTCAAGCCGGTGGCCGTCGAGTGGAAGCCGGACTTCAAGCTGCTCGACGACGCCGCGTTCAGCGTCAAGCCGATCAAGGAACTGGAGATCGCCTTCCGCCCCGACCCGACGATCTTCGACGGCCAGCAGGCGAACAACGGCTGGCTGCAAGAGCTGCCCAAGCCGATCACCAACCTGTGCTGGGACAACGCCGCGATGGTGTCGCCCAAGACGGCCGAAGATCTGAAGATTCAGCACGGGTACACGGTCAACACGTACCGCTCCGGCGAGCGGGGGTGTACTGAGACCGACCTGGTCGAGTTGACCGTGAACGGCCGCAAGCTGAAGGCGGCGGTTCACGTGCTGACCGGCCACGCCGACGAGGTGGTGACGCTGCACCTGGGGTACGGCCGCCGGAAGGCCGGGCGGGTGGCCAGCCCCGAAGACGGGACCAGCGCCGGCATGACCGGGTTCGACGGGCACTCGCTCGACAACCGCGTGGTGCCGGGGTTCGACGCCTACCAGCTCCGCGGGACGGACGCCCTGTGGACGGCGAAGGTGGAGGCGGTGCGGGCGAACGAGCGGTTCTTCCTGGCCATCGCCGGGGCGCACGCCGCGATGGAGAGCCGCCGCCCGGTGAGGTACGCCAGCAAGGCGCAGTTCGTCAACGACTCGAAGTTCGCCCAGGTGCCGGCGGTGGCCGCGTCCGAGACGGAACTGATCGTCGCCAACACGCCCGGCACGCCGGCCAACTTCAAGCGGCTCGGGCTGAAACACCCGCACGCCCACGAGCACGAGCACTCGCACGAGCCGCACGACAAGCGGGTCGTCCCGCTCAACCTGTACCACGACAACCCCATCCGGGTGAACGGCAAGGACGCGAACGCCAGCTACCGCCGGTGGGCGATGGCGATCGACCTGAGCGCGTGCACCGGGTGCGGGGCCTGCACCCTGGCGTGCGTGGCCGAGAACAACATCCCGGTGGTGGGCAAGGAGCAGGTGCACCGCGGGCGGGCCATGCACTGGATCCGCATCGACCGCTACTACACCATCCCGAAGCACGACGCCTCGGGCAAAGTGAAGCTGATGTCGGACGAGTACGGGGCGTTCGAGATCCCCGAGGCCGAGCGGAAGGAGCGGGCGAAGCGGGGCGACGAGATCGAGATCCACGTGCAGCCGGTGCCGTGCCAGCAGTGCGAGAAGGCCCCGTGCGAGGTGGTCTGCCCGGTGGCCGCGACCGTCCACAGCGCCGACGGGCTGAACGACATGGTGTACAACCGCTGCGTCGGCACGCGGTACTGTAGCAACAACTGCCCGTACAAGGTGCGGCGGTTCAACTTCCTCCAGTACACCGACTACGCGACCGACAGCCTGAAGCTGCTGAACAACCCGGAAGTGACCGTCCGCACGCGGGGCGTGATGGAGAAGTGTACGTACTGCGTGCAGCGGATCCGGTTCGGCGAGATCGAGGCCGAGCGGGAGTGGAACAGTGCCGCCCGCCCGAAGGACGCGAACGGCCGGCCGAAGATCCTGGACGGCGAGGTGGTCACCGCCTGCCAGCAGGCGTGCCCGACCGGGGCCATCAAGTTCGGCGACATGAGCGACGACGGCCGCGACGGCAGCACGCCGGCCGACATCCTCAAGTGGAAGGCCGAGCCCCATACCTACGGGCTGCTGGCCGAGATCAACACCATGCCGCGGACGACGTACCTCGCGGCCATCAAGAATCCGAACCCGGACCTGGAAACGGCCGTTCACGGGAAGGGGGCGTAACCCGCAATGAGTTCCGCATTCGTTGAAAGCCCGGCCCGCCCGCAGCCGCCCGTCGACGGCAGCTACCGGCACCCGGAAGAGCTGCTGGGGGCGAACCACGACATCGCCACCCTCGGCGACAAGATCGCCGACGTGGTGGTGGGCAAGCCGCAGCCGAAGGTGTGGTGGTTCTTCTTCCTCGTCGGCTTCGCCCTGCTGCAAGGGCTGGTCGTCGGGCTGCTCTGGCTGTTCTACTGGGGCACGGGCGTCTGGGGGATCAACCAGCCGGTCGCCTGGGGCCTGGCCATCGTCAACTTCGTGTGGTGGATCGGCATCGGGCACGCCGGCACGCTCATCTCGGCCATCCTGCTGCTCATGCACCAGAAGTGGCGGACGAGCATCAACCGGTTCGCCGAGGCGATGACGCTCTTCGCCGTGGCCTGCGCCGGCATCTTCCCACTCATTCACATGGGGCGGGTGTGGATGGGGTACTGGCTGTTCCCGTTCCCGAACGTCATGGCCATGTGGCCGAACCCGCGCAGCCCGCTCATGTGGGACGTGTTCGCGGTGAGCACCTACCTGACGGTGAGCCTGCTCTTCTGGTATGTCGGCCTGATCCCCGACCTGGCGGTACTGCGGGACTCGGCGAAGGGCAAGTGGCAGCGGTGGGTGTACGGCTTCTTCGCCCTCGGCTGGCGGGGCAGTGCGTTCCACTGGCGGCGGTACGAGAAGCTGTACCTGCTGCTTGCGGGTCTGAGTACGCCGCTGGTGTTCAGCGTTCACACCATCGTGTCGTTCGACTTCGCGGTGGCCGTGGTGCCCCTGTGGCACGCCACCATCTTCCCCCCGTTCTTCGTCGCCGGGGCGGTGTACAGCGGGTTCGCCATGGTCATCTGGCTGGCCGTCCCGCTGCGGCACTTCTACGGCATGAAGGACCTCATCACCGAGCGGCACATCGAGCTGTGCGCCCGCGTGATGCTCGTCACCGGCCTGCTGGTCACGTGGGGGTACGCCCTGGAAGTGTGGATGGCGTGGTACAGCCACAGCCACTACGAGTGGGATACGACCTGGCAGCGGATGTGGGCCGGCCCGTACTGGTGGAGCTACTGGTGCCTCATCTTCACCAACTCCATCTTCCCGCAGTTGTTCTGGTTCAAGCGGTTCCGCATCAACGAGTGGTGGGCGTTCGCCATCTCCGGTTCGGTCCACATCGGCATGTGGTTCGAGCGGTACGTGATCGTCATCACCCTCACCCGCGACCACGACCCGGGCGCGTGGGGCCGGTACGCCCCCACCCTCTGGGACTACTCCCTGATGTTCGGGTCGGTCGGCCTGTTCATCACCCTGTTCTGCCTGTTCGTCCGGTTCCTGCCCATGATCTCGATCACCGAGATGCGGGAGTTCCTGCCGCTCAAGCAGGGCGGTCGTGACGGCCACTCGTGCATGGAGAACGCCAAGTGAGCGACGCCCACACGCCGGCCACCCCGCCGCTGTTCGGGGTGATGGCCGAGTTCACCACCGCCGACGAGTTGATCGCCGCCACCAAGGCCGCGGCCGAGGCCGGGTACACCCGCATGGACGGGTACAGCCCCATCCCGCTGGGCGAGGTGGCCGACCACCTGGGCTTCCCGCGGAGCGAGATCGGCGCGGTCATGTTCATCGGCGGGGTGTGCGGGGCCACGTTCGGTTTCTTCATGCAGACGTGGATCACCACCATCGACTACACCATCAGTATCGGCGGCAAGCCGTACTGGAGCTGGCCGCAGTTCATCCCCATCACCTGGGCCCTGCTGGTGCTGACGGCCAGCATGAGCGGGGTGTTCGGCCTGCTCGCCCTGTGCGGGCTGCCCCAGCCGTACCACCCGGTGTTCAACGTGGACCGCTTCCGCCGGGCCAGCCGCGACCGCTACTTCCTGTGCATCGAGGCCGCCGACCCGATGTTCGACCCGGCCGCGGTGAAAGCGTTCCTCACCACCCTGAAGCCGGACGACGTGGCGGAGGTGCCCGAATGAACGGTTCCAAATGCGGAATGCGGATTGCGGATTGCGGATTGAAAGCCGCGGCCCTCGCCGTGGCCGCCGCGGTTTTCGTGTCCGCGGGGTGCCAGCAGAAGATGGCCACCCAGCCGGCCCACCGGCCCTACGAAGAGTCGGACATGTTCCCGCACCGCCAGTCGGCCCGGCCGCTGGTGAACGGGGTCGTCCACCGCAATCAGCCGCTGTCCGACGACCCGCTCGTCACGTGGCTGACCGCCGAGGGTAAAACGCCCAAGCACACGACCAACTACGTGGCGTGGGTGGCCGAGCAGCAGAAAACCCCCGTCGGGGCCGACGGCAAGCCGCTGGTGGGTTCCGACGGCAAACCCGCCCCGCCGTACTTCTCACCCGAGGCCGCGAAGGAACTGCTGGCCCAAGCGCTGCAACCCGGCTCGCCGAACGACCCGGCCAACTTCGTGGGCACCGTGCCCTTCGAGATGGGCGTGGCCGACCTGAAGCGGGGCCAAGTGCTGTACACCGCCGTGTGCGCCGAGTGCCACGGCGGGGCCGGGTGGGGCAACGGCAAGATCCCCGAACGCGGCTTCCTCCGCCCGCCGTCATACCACACCGACCCGGCCGGCCAAGAGAAAGACTGGTCGCGGTACATCACCGTCAACAACGCGGTGGTCAAGGACTACACCGGGAACGCCGCCGGCAGCAGCCGAGGGTTCTACAAGTACGGGCTGGAAGTGCCGCTCAAGGAGTTGCCCGTCGGGTACATCTACCAGGTGATCTACTGGGGGTACGGCGGCATGGGGTCGCACGAGACGCAAGTGCCGGACGCCGCCGACCGCTGGCGGGTGGCCGCCTTCGTGCGGGTGCTGCAACACAGCCAGGCGGCCGACGCCAACTAGCTGGACAAACACCTGCTGGACGAACTGAACGCCCCGAAGGGCGAGAAGACGCCGCACGGGGAGGGGCACAAGTAATGGCCGCGACCGCCACCCATCACGGCGACCACCCCCACGAGACCGTCCTGCCGGACGCCGTCGTAGACGTGTCGAAGGTGCGACTGTTCAGCCTCGCCGCCCTCGCCGTCGGGGCCGCCGTCTACTTCGTCGGCGGGTTCGTCGGCGTGGGCATGGACCCCAAGCACGGCGTCCGCGACTTCTTCCTGGCGTACCTGTGCGGGTTCGTCTTCTGGGTCTGCGTGCCCCTCGGCTCGCTCCTGCTGAGCATGATCGGCTACCTGGCGCAGGCCAGTTGGGGCATCGTCTTCCGCCGCATCTTCCAGGCCAGCATCCGCACCCTGCCGCTCCTCGCCCTCCTCGGCCTGCCGATCATTGCCAGTCTGTTCGCCGGCAACGGCGACCAGTCGCCGTTCTGGTGGAGCGAGGGCGTGTGGCACAAGACGACCGAACAGATCGCCACCGAGAACCAGTTCGGCGACGAGCAGCAGAAGGACGTGCAGAAGTACGTCGAGCAGGGGTTGGGCGAGGGCGACGCGGAGGTGAAGCACATCGCCACCGTCGCCGTCGCCGAGCACGTGCCGCCGCTGGCCGCCGAGGAAGGGCTGAAGAAGACGCACGACTACCTGAACGCGACCGGGTTCGCCGTCCGCTACGTCATCTACTGCCTCATCCTGGGCACGCTGGCGTTCGTGCTGCACCGGCAGGCCCGCAAGGCCGAGGACGTGTCCGACACGGAGAAGGAGAAGTACAAGCTGCACGTCATCAGCGGGCCGGGCGTGCCCATCTTCGTCATCACCATGACGTTCTTCATCACCGACTGGGTGATGAGCGTCGAGCCGAGTTGGGCGTCGAGCATGTTCCCGGTGGTGTTCATGTTCAACACCGCGCTGACGACGCTGACGTTCAGCACGCTGGTGTTCTACACGCTCACCAAGGTGCCGAACGACACCCGCCCGAACAACCCCGCCCGCCCCGACCTGACGGCGATCGTGAAGGACAAGTTCCGCATCGACATCGGCAGCCTGACGCTCGGCTTCTGCATGGCGTGGGCGTACGCCAGCTTCTGCCAGTTCATGCTGGTGTGGGCGGCCAACCTGCCGGACGAGATCCCGTACTACCTGAAGCGGGGGGCGGGCAACGAGGACTCGATCATCCACGGCATCGGCGGCGGGGCGACCGGCAGTGCCAGCGGGTGGATCTACCTGACGTACATCCTGATGGCCTTCCACTGGCTGCTGCCGTTCGTGACGCTCCTGTTCCGCGAGGTGAAGACGTCGCCCCGCGGCATGAAGGTGATGGCGTGCATCCTGCTGACCGTGTGCATGTGCGACGTGATCTGGTGGATCCTGCCGAGCGTGCCGCACGAGAAGACGTGGACGCACCTGCCGATGGCCTTCGGGGCCATCGCCATGATCGGCGGGGTGTGGACGTTCGTGTTCGCCACCCAACTGAAGAAGCGGGCCATCCTGCCGGCGAACAGCGAGACGAAGTTCCTGGCCGAGTGGGGACACCACTGATTGATTGGTCCCCCTCTCCCCTGGGGGAGAGGGGCTAGGGGTGAGGGGGACGGGGGCAACAATGGGCGCCCCCCCCCACACACAAACCCCCCCCGGGGGGGGGGGGCGGGGGCGCGGGGGCCCGCCCGGGGCGGCCACACCCCCCACCCCCCCCCCCCCCCCCCCCCCCCCC
>JANNQE010000770.1:0-9162 GCA_031441625.1 Planctomycetia bacterium | reverse complement strand
CGGGAAAACCGCTCGCGGAGCGAGCAGAGCACTCACTTCCCCCCGACGCACGCCAAGACAGTCCCCTTGCCGCGGTTCGCCCCTTCCAGGTTGCAGGTGCCGACGAACAGCTTGCTGTCAGCCACCGTCACCCCGCCGTACACCATGCCAGGCGCTTTCGTCGCCGGGTCGCTGCCCAAATCCAGCTTCCACTTCGCCGACCCGTCCTTCAGCCCGACGGCGTGAACCGCCCCGCCCAAATCCGCGACGTACACCACGCCCGCCGCCACCGCCGGCGGTGCGAACATGGCCGCCTTCGCGTCGTAGATCCACTGCCGTTCGCCGTCGGACACGCTGTACGCCCGCACCTTGCCGTCGGTCGCCGTCACCACCGCCAGCCCATCCGCCACCGCCGCACAGCTCGTCACCCCGCCGGGCACGTCCTTCCGCCATTTCGGTTTGCCCGTCTTCAGATCGAACGCCGCGATCTCCCCCTTCGCCCCCTTGATCTGCTCGAAGTACAGCCCGGCGGTGCTGCCGGTGACGATCACCGTGTCGCCGCTGACCGTCGCCCCGCCCCACGGGTTCAGGCCGAGTTTCTCCTTCCACACCTCCTTGCCCGTCTTGCGGTCGAGCGCCGCCACCATGCGCTCGCCAGCCTTCTCTTTGTCCAGGAACCCGCTGCACACGACGACGAAATCGCCGGCCACGTTCACGGGCGCGTCGACGTGCCACTTCTTCGCCCCCTCCTGCCACACCCGCTTCGGCTCCGGGATGGGCAGCTTGTCCTCGCTCGGCGGCACGGCGAAGTCGGGGTTGGTCTTCTTCTTGTCCTCGTAGGCGACGGTCAGTTCCTTCCACTTGGCGTCTTGCAGCTTCGTCACCTCGGCGGCGGTCACTTCCTTTCCGTCGAGCGTCAGCTTGTCCGCGTCCACGCAGATGACCCCCGCCGACCCGCCGCCGATGAACGCCTTGCCGTCGGCGACGGTGGGTCCGCCTTCCAGGTGAATGAGATCGCCCGGCAGGGTGAGTTGCCACACCGGGCGGCCGGTGTCGGCGGCCAGTGCGTGCAGTACCCCGCCGCTGTCCTGGTGCAAGCCGTCGCCGAAGATGACGAGTTTGTCGGTCACGGCCGCGGACGACACACTGGCCAGTTTCAGCGTGGGGGTCGATTTGGTCCACGTCGGCTTCTTGCCGTCGGAGCGCGGGAGGAGCGACACGGAAGGCTTGTTGAACGCGCCGAACGACGAGGTGACGAGCGTGTCGCCGGCCGGCACGAGTGCGGCGATGAAGTGGTCCTGCGACGGGACGGCCCACAGCACGGCGGGCTTGTCCGGGCCGGCCTTGCCGTCGGTGTTGCCGGTGCGCTGCGGGTTGCCGCGGTAGGTGGCCCACGGGCCGGGGTCGGCGGCCGAGAGGGGGGTGAGTTCACCGCAGAGAGCGCAGAGAGCGCAGAGGAGAGAGCAGGAGAGGCGCATGAAGAGCTTCCGTGAGGTGGCGACATGGTAGCAGGGTGTCGGGCGAGAAAGGAGTGGGTGTCATCGCCGGGAGCTTGCGACCCGATCACGTCGCCCGGTCGCAAGCTCCCGGCGATGACAAGGTGGTTGGCGTCTTGAACACCCCCTCTCCATCCCAACTAGAATTCCCCCATGTCCACCGCCAAGCCGTCCGCGATTCTGCTCGTCGATTGCCCCGACCGCAAAGGGCTGGTCGCCGCCGTCGCCGAGTTCCTGTACACGCACAACGCCAACATCCTGCACGCCGACCAGCACCAGGACGCCGAGCGGAACGTCTTCCTCATGCGGGTGGAGTGGGACCTGACCGGGTTCGACTTCGACCTGGCCGACTTCCCCGCCGTGTTCGGCCCCATCGCCGAGCGGTACAGCCTGCGGTGGAAGCTGGCCCGTTCGGACCAGCGGCACCGGCTGGCCCTGTTCGTCAGCAAGTATGACCACTGCCTCGCGGACTTGCTCTACCGCCACCGCAGCGGTGAGCTGGCGTGCGACATCCCGCTCATCGTGGCCAACCACCCGGACGCACAGCGGTGGGCCACCTTCTACGACATCCCGCTGCACGTCATCCCGATGGACGGCGCGAACAAGGCCACCGCCGAGGCGAAGCAGATCGAGTTGCTGAAGGCGAACGGCATCGACCTCGTGATCCTCGCCCGGTACATGCAAATCCTGTCGCCGCAGTTCGTGGCCGAGTTCCCGATGAAGGTCATTAACGTCCACCACTCGTTCCTGCCGGCATTCATCGGGGCGCGGCCGTACCACCGGGCCTACGAGCGGGGGGTGAAGCTGATCGGCGCGACCAGTCACTACGTCACGGACCAACTCGACGAGGGGCCGATCATCGAGCAGGACGTGATGCGGATCTCCCACCGCGACACGCTCGACGACCTGCTGACCAAAGGGCGGGATCTGGAAAAGGGCGTGCTGTCGCGGGCGGTGCGGTGGCACGTCGAACACCGCATCCTGGTGTACGGGAACAAGACGGTGGTGTTCGATTGACGAGCCACGACGACCACTCCGGCCGGGGAATCGACTCATGACCGAAAACGAGTGGAGGACGACGACCGACCTGTGGGACATGCTCAAGCACGTCCAGCCGCACTGCGGGGAGCGGAAGTTGCGATTGCTGGCGGTTGCGTGCTGCCATTCCCTGGATCAACTGCTGACCGATCCGGAGGTGCGGGAAGCGTTGGAGGCTGCCGAAATGCACGCCGATGGGCACATCGGGGATATGGTCCTGGCGGAATGGTCGCCGCGAGTGGAGGCGGCTCGTAACCGGCTCAGCCAATACTTGCTTGACCCACAGTACATGGCGTACAGTTTGGTCGAGGACACCACCCGCATTGGGCAGTATGCTCACGCCCTTGGCGGGGTGCCGGGCCATGTGACGCAAGCGGTGGCGTGCCGGTCGGAGCACTTCTGGGGTACACCCGAGTGGGAACAGGTGCAGCAGCAAGCAGCGAAGCGATTGCACCCGCTGGTCACCGACGTGATCGGCAACCCGTTTTGGCCGACCGTGCTAGACAACACGTGGATCACGTCAACGGCCGTCGCACTCGCAAACGGCATTTACGCGGACAAGGCGTTCGACCGTATGCCGATCCTGGCGGACGCACTCGAAGAAGCGGGTTGCGACAACCTCGACGTGCTGGCCCACTGCCGTGGGCCAGGGCCACACGTCCGCGGGTGCTGGGTGGTGGATGCGGTGCTTGGGAAGAAGTGATGCCTCACCCCCGTGCGCACCACGCGGCGATCAGCTCGATCTCCGCCGCCTGCACCCGCTTGAGCAACTCCTCGCGCTCGCCCCCCTTCCCCCTCGCGGCCTCGCAGTCGTCCACGAACGTCATCGGGTCCCACGTCCCGTTGCCGTAGCCCAGTTCCTTCGCGGCGGCTCCGATCTCCGCGTACACCGGGTGCTCTCGCACCCGCCGGAACCAGTATTTGCTGTTCCAGGCGTCGGGTTCGCGGCGGTGCATGATCGCGTGCAACAGGCTGCCCGTCGGCGTGTGCAACTCCTGGCTGATCTCGTGCGACTCGTGCAGGAAGTCGTGATACAGCCACAACGCGGAGTGCAGCGCACGACCCATTTCACCCGAAGCGGTGAACGCCGCCAGCTTCGCCCGCAGCGGCTCGTTCGGCGTGCCGGGTCCGAGCACGGGCAGGCGATCCGTGAGCAGTTCGGCAACAGCGGGCGGGAGTGTCATGGCTTCTTCGCAGCGGGCACTTCGTAGTCGAGCGTCTGGTTCTGGGCGGGCAGTTCTTTCCGGAAGGTGTGTTCCGGGAACACGGCCGCACCCATCGGCGACTCATCCCCCACCTTGCCGTCGAACCCGTTGACGCGGATGGTATACTTGCCCCCGCGGATGCCCTTCCCCTGGCCGGCCGTGGCCGTGTTGAACTTGCCGTCCTCGATGTTGGCGTACCCCTGCGGGCCGCTCCCCTCCGGGTCGAAGTGGATCAGCCCCTTCGGCACCGGCTTGCCCTGGAACGTGACCGTGCCGGACACGTCGTACAACTTGTCTTCCGGCGAACACCCGACCAGACCGGCCGCGGCGATCAGCACCGCGGCCGGCAGCAGTTTACGGAACATGTCGCCTCCGGGGTTAGAAGTCGTTAGCCAGCACTTCGCCCCCGTCGCGGCTGCCGAGCGCGCGGTACGAGTTCATGCTCACGCTCTGGCGGACGAACTTGACCGACCCGTCGCCGAAGCAGGACATCATGCCGCCGGTGTGCATGCTGCCGAACGGCAGGTCATTGTACGGGGCGATCTGGTTGGCCGTCTGCATGCCGTTGATCGGGTTGGTCAGGTTCTTCCCGCTCACCACGAAGCTGGGCCGCCCGGCCTGCACCCCGGCGTACTCCTCCCCGCCCCGCGTCCACGTGCGATACCGCGTGCCGAAGTTGTTCGACACCCACGACATCTCCGCCACCATCATCGTGTTCGACGTGCCGTCGGTCACGCCCACGAGCGTGACGGCCGTGTCCCGCTGGAACATGCCGCTGGTGGCCGCCGGCACCCCCTCGTGCAGGGCCGTGCCGGTCGGGTACGCCGCCCCGCTCGCCGGGTTGGTGCCCCGCGGCCCGTTCACCCCGAAGTAGTGGGCCACCGCCGCCGCGTTCCCGGACCCGCTCGGGATGTAGTCGCCCACCCCGTTCGTGTTGTGCGGCGCGCCGAACAGTTGGTTCGTCACCGGCGACGACGGGCACTGGTACGTCTTGATTTTCACCAGCCCGTGCGGGTTGTTGCGGCCGACGATTCCGTGGCTGTTGCTGGCGTTCACCAGGTCGAACTGGCGGAACAGGTTGTCTTGCTCGATGAACGGCAGGATGAGGACGTGCCAGCTCAGCCCGGTGCGGGCGTCGTAGGCGGGCGGCACCCGCCCGAACTGGTCGTGGTAGCTGTGGGCCGCGATGCCGAGCTGTTTCAGGTTGTTGCTGCACTGCATGCGAGCTGCCGCCTCGCGCACCTTCTGCACGGCCGGCAGCAGAAGCCCGATCAGGATGGCGATGATGGCGATGACGACGAGCAGTTCGATGAGCGTGAACGCCGAGCGACGACGAGGCATGACGAATTCCCGATGAGATGGGGGAGAGAATCGGGCCGGTGGTGGGACAGAAGAGCCACCAGAGCGGGTGAGATTGTAAACCAACAGCGACCGCGAGTGGAACACCTCTCCCCGCGAAGTGAGCGAATTCATGAAGACCGTCCGAATCGGCAACGGGTGCGGCTTCTGGGGCGACAGCCCGGACGCCCCGGTGCGGCTGGCCGAGACCGGCCAACTGGACTACCTGACGCTCGAATACCTCGCCGAACTGACCATGTCGATCCTCGCGCTGCTCCGGCAGCGGGACGCCAACGCCGGGTATGCCACCGACTTCATCGACGTGCTCGGCCGGCTGGTGCCGCAGTTGAAGAAGCAGCCGGGGTTGAAGGTGATTACCAACGCCGGCGGGATGAACCCGACCGCGTGCGCGAAGGCGGCGAAGGAGACGCTGGCGAAAGGGGGCATCACGGATCGCGTCATCGGCGTGGTCAGTGGGGATGACCTGTTGCCGAGGCTGGATGACCTGATCGCCGCCGGGCACACGCTCAACCACCTCGACACCGGCGAGCCACTGTCAACGGTCAGGTCACGAGTCGTGAGCGCGAACGCCTACCTCGGCTCGGCCCCGATTGCGGAGGCGCTGGGTCGCGGAGCGAACATCGTCGTCACCGGCCGCGTGGCGGATGCGTGCCTGACCGTCGGCCCGTGCGTCCACGAGTTCGGCTGGCCGGCCGACGACTGGCACCGGCTGACCGCGGGCACCACCGCCGGGCACCTGATCGAGTGCGGGGCACAAGCCACCGGCGGGCTGTGGGTGAACGCGGACGAGACGACCGGGCTGGAAACGGTCGGCTACCCGTTCGTGGACATCGGCGAAGACGGCACGTTCACCATCTCGAAACCGCCCGGCAGCGGCGGGGCGGTGAACCTCGAAACCGTCAGCGAGCAACTGCTGTACGAGGTGGCCGACCCCGCCCGCTACTTCACGCCGGATGTGATCGCCGACTTCACGTCGCCCACGTTCACGCAAGACGCGCCGAACGTGGTGCGGTGCGTCGGGGCGAAGGGGCACCCGGCGAGCGACAGCTACAAGGTGAGCATCGCCTACCGCGACGGCTGGACCGCCGCCGGCACGCTGGTCATCCCCGGCCCGAACGCGGTGGCGAAAGCCCGACACAGCGGGCGGATCATGCTGGAACGATTGAAGCAAGCAGGACACACGTTCGCGCACAGTTTGGTCGAAGTGCTGGGAGCAGGGGATTGCGTGCCGGGTGTCGGGTGGCCCGCTCGCTCCGCGAGTGGGTTCGATCCCCCCGAAGTGGTCCTCCGCGTGGCCGTCCGCGACGCGAACAAGGCGGCGGTCGAACGGTTCACGAAGGAGTTCGCCCCGCTCGTGACGAGCGGGTACGCCGGCACCACGGGCTACACCACCGGGCGCGCTTCCGTGCGGGAGGTGTTCGCCTACTGGCCCGCGTTGATTGCCAAGAGTGCCGTGACGCCGCGGGTCGAGGTGGTGTGATTCGGGTCATTTTTCCCCCCGCGATGGTCTCAGTGTGTACGATAATAGGTGTTCCATTTCGGAAAACTTTGTTCCGAATTGGAACAATTGACATCGGCGGAATGGCCATGTTATCACCCCAAAAACTCGGTCGAAAAGTCCACAATGCCAGAACGAGACGTGGGCTGACGCAGCACGCTCTCGCCCAACGCACTCAGATCAATCGAACGAGTATCGCAAAAATCGAGTCCGGATTGTTATCCGTCGGCTATGCGGAAATCCTCCGCCTCGCCGCGGCTCTCAACGTGCCGCTCCAGTCGTTCATTTCTGGAAAGGTTCAGCCGCCCACCGACCTGCCGGGGATCGCCGTCGAACTCTACGCCCTCGGCGTTCGGGATCTGGTCGTGAGCGAGACGGTCGTCCCCGGCGCGTTCCGACATCCCGAAGAGGTGGCAGTCCTCGCGGTGCGCGGCGAACGGCCGGAAGTGCGGGTGCTCGAGGCGATGCCGTTCGTGCTGGCCCGGCGACGGTGGCGGGTCGGGTTGCTCCGGGCGTTTGCTGCGGTCCACGACAGGCAAGCCCTTCCGCGGCTCGCGTGGCTGGCCGAAATCGCCCTCGTGCTGGGGAATCACTCCGGGTTCCAGATCGCTGGGGAAGCGGTGGTGTCACTGGGTCGGCTCATTCGCATGGCGAAAAAGCCACCCACCCCCGACGACTTGGGGCACCCCGGCACCGGGCCGCGGTCGCCGGTCTGGAAGCGGTGGAACATCGCTTACGGCGGCGGGCTGGACGGGTTCCGCGCACGCGCGACCGAGTTGGCCGCACGAATGCCAACGGAGGAAGGCGAGTGAAAGATCGCATCCTGCACTTCCTCACCGACCTCGATTCCACACTGGCTCCGGTGGCGGCCGGGGCGCGGCTCGATTTGTACCACCTCGGCCGCTCGGCGCTGGTGTGGAAGCACGGGTTCACCGCCGTCACCGATGACATCGACGTGGTGCAACCGGCCGGCGAGGAGTGGCTCATGGCCGAGGCCCTGCGACTGTTCGGGAGGGGGACGCCGAAAGCCGACGGACACGGCCTGTACTTGGAAGTGGTCCCAAGTGCCCTGCCGCCAATGCCAAGTGGGTACCGGAATCGGGCCACCGAAGCCGTTGAACGGTGGGGTGTCATTCGGCTCTTTCACCTGGACGACCACGACCTGGCCGCGACCAAACTCCGCCGGTTCTCGTCCAAAGATCGAGACGACATCCGCCGGTTGTGTGATCTGGAACTTCTCGCCGCGGACGTGTTGGAAGCGCGGTTGGAGAAAGCGTTCTGGTACGTACTCCCGAAAGACGGCGACCCGTTTCGTGACCTCGCGTTCGCCAACCTTCTCATCGTGCAGAAGTACCTGAACGAAGGGGTGTGGGGATAAATGTCGCTCCCGCCACTTGATCCGGATGCAGTGGTCGGCTGTCTGTTGGGGCAGGCGGTCGGCGACATGATGGGCCTGCCGGCGGAGAACCTGGACCCGCGACGGGTGGCGAAGCTGTTCCCCAACCTCGACCGCCCGCGGTTCCTGTTCGGCCACGGCATGGGGTCGGACGACACCGAACACGTCTGCATGACGGCCCAGGCGCTGTTGCGGAGCGGCGGGGATCGCCACCGCTTCCGACGGTCGTTGGCGTGGCGGCTGCGGTGGTGGTTCCTGGCAGGTCCGGCGGGCATCGGCAAGGCGACGCTGCTTGCGTGCCTGCGGTTGTGGTTCGGCGTGCCGTCGCACAAGTCTGGGGTGAAGTCGGCAGGCAACGGCCCGGCGATGCGTGCCGCGATCCTGTTCGCGGCGCTTGGATGCCCCGACGAACCGGACGACATGGAAAGCTTCAATGTTCCACTATTCCGTCCGTGGATCGACGACTCGACCCATCTAACGCACATCGACCGACAGGCGGAAGACGGGGCGTGGGTGCTCTGGCTCACGACCTCGATCACGGTGCAGTCCCGCAATCGAGCAATCGACTATGAGCGGCTCTGCTTTTGGAAGCCAGGTTTAGGACCCTACGTTGCAGAGAGTGACATCGGCCGTAACCTCGATGCCATTCGCCCCGCCTTCGACGCCAACAAGTCGGTCGCCGAGTTCGCGGCGGAATTGAAGCTCACTCGCGGGGTCACCGGATATATCGCCCATACGGTGCCGGTCGCCATCTACGCCTTTCTGAAGCACCCCGACGACTACCGCACGGCGGTCGAATCGGTCATCCGGTTGGGCGGCGACACCGACACGGTGGCGGCGATCACCGGGGCGCTGGTCGGCGCTCGCGTCGGCAAGGCGGGCATCCCGAAGGAGTGGCTCGACCGCTGGGCCGACTGGCCGCGATCCGTGGCATGGATGGAGAAGCTGGCGCTCAAGCTGGCCGAAGG
This sequence comes from Planctomycetia bacterium, assembly GCA_031441625.1. Classification (GTDB taxonomy): domain Bacteria; phylum Planctomycetota; class Planctomycetia; order Gemmatales; family Gemmataceae; genus JALHQU01. The sequence continues at coordinate 223 of JANNQE010000770.1, read as the reverse complement.
GAAATGGCGCACGTCGCCGCAGCCGGCGGTACCGCTGGCGTGGTGGGCCATCCCGTTTCGCAACCTGCTCTTCTTCGTGGTGGTGTTGGCTCACGTCTTCCGCCGGTTGTTGCCGCCGTATTGACCGCACGCCACCGGGAGCGCGGGCGTCCCGCCCGCATTCAAACCGCGGGCGATCCGGGGCGAAGTAGCGGGGCAATTGGTGCGGCGGCTGCGTCATGCC
>JANNQE010000769.1:0-1884 GCA_031441625.1 Planctomycetia bacterium | reverse complement strand
GGGGTGCCCCCCGCCCCGACGTTTGGGCCGGTTACCCCGGGGCCGTGGTGGTGTTTTTTCCCGGGGGGGGCCCGGGCGGGGGTTGTAAAAAACTTACACCCCGGGCGGGCCCCGCCGCCGGTTTACCACTGACTTACTGTGCGGTGGCGTACTTCGGGTTCGGCTTGGACAGGGTGCGGATGCGGGCACCGCTCTTCTTGGCGTACAGCTCTTTGGTGCCGTCGGCGGTGTACCGGGTGCCAACGCGGGTCGCCTCGTTCGTCTGCGGGTCGATGAGGGCGACGTTCGACACGGCGACCGGCATCTCCTTACTCAGGCGTCCGCCCTGCGGGTTCTTCCGCGACGGCTTCAGGTGCTTGTACACCAGGTTGACGCCCTGCACGACCACCTTGTTGTTGGTCCGCTGGACGCGGAGCACCTTCCCCCGCTTGCCCTTGTCGTCGCCGGCGAGGATGAGAACGGTGTCGTCTTTGCGGATGAACATTTCCGAGTCCTCAGTCATGAGTCAGCAGTCATTGGTGTCGACGACATCAGCGGGCGGGCTGAACCGCGAGGCCCCATCACGAGTGACTGATGACTCATGACGGGTGACCTGCGTCAGACCACTTCGGCGGCCAGGCTGATGATCTTGCCGAACTTCGTCCGCATCTCGCGGGGGACGGCCCCGAAGATGCGGGTGCCGCGGGGGTTGTCGTCGTTGTCGAGCAGGACCAGGGCGTTGCTGTCGAACCGCACGTAGGAGCCGTCCTCGCGGCGGGTGGCGATCTTGGTGCGGACGATGACGCCACGGACCACGTCGCCCTTCTTCACGTCCGACCCGGGCAGCGCCTTCTTCACGCTCGCCTTGATGATGTCGCCCATGTAGGCCACCCGGCGCTTGCTGCCGCCGAGCACCTGAATGCACATCACCTCTTTCGCGCCGGTGTTGTCGGCCACGTCGAGGTACGAATACATCTGAATCATGAGTCACCTGGACGTTGGCCGGGCGGTGTGTGCGACTGAGTCTCGCGGCCGGGAGTAGGTCGGGCTGTGCCCGACGTCCCGGTGGTGTCCGGCACGGCCGGACCTACTTGGTATCAGCGGCGGCGGGTAGTTGGCTGCCGGCGACGGCCCCTTCCAGGTTGGCCACCGTCCGACTGGGGGCGAGGGTGATGACCCGCACGAGCGTCCACCGCTTCATCTTGGACAGCGGGCGGCTCTCCTGAATCTCGACCGTGTCGCCCAGGTGCGAGTCGTTCGCCTCGTCGTGGGTGTAGCACACCGTCCGCTGCTTGACGAACTTGCCGTACTTCGGGTGACGGACCAGCCGCTGGATCTCCACCCGGCGAGACTTGTTCATCTTGTCGCTGGTGACGATGCCGGTGACGAGCCGCCCCTTCGGGGCGGTGTCGGCGGCGGGCGTGCTGGTGCTGGTGTCGGCCATTACTTACCGCTCCCCTTCTTCGTGGTCCGGGCGGTCAGGAGGGTTTCCACCCGCACCTGCGCTCGCTTGGCCCGCCGCTTGCCGGGGCCTTCGGTTTTGGTTTGGATGTCGGCCAACTGCTTCTGCAGGTCGGCCTCGGGCAACTCGGCCAGCCGCTTCAGTTGCCGCTGCCGCTGGACCGTCTTAATGCGGGCGATGGTCCGCTTCGCCTTGCGGATCTCGCTGGGCGTCTCCAGCCGGTCGGTGGCCGACTGGAACCGCAACTGGAACAGGTTCTTTTCCGTGTCCTTGAGGGCGAGCGCGAGCTGCTCGTCGCTCTGCCCGGTCAGGTCGGTGATCTTCATGGTTGGTCTCCCGCTCCCGCGATTGCCTGCGAGCCGCGACCGCGAGGGAGCGGTCTTGTTCTTGTGGATGCCCACGAACCGCTCCCACGCGGTCGCGGCTCGTCCGACAGCTTACAC
>JANNQE010000768.1:0-4441 GCA_031441625.1 Planctomycetia bacterium | reverse complement strand
CGGTGGAGGCGATGGAGCTGCTGCTCAAGCACATGGGCAAGCAGAAGACGAACGCCGAATTCCTGAAGGTGCTGGGGGTCGGGTGATTCTTGGCGAACCCGGCCCGCAAGGGCCGCGGGTGCGAGCCAGGAAGCCCCACGCACCCGCGGCCCTTGCGGGCCGGGTTCGCCAAGAATCACCCGACCCCCAGCACCTTCAGGAATTCGGCGTTCGTCTTCTGCTTGCCCATGTGCTTGAGCAGCAGCTCCATCGCCTCCACCGGGTGCATGTCGGACAGCACCTTGTGCAGCACGTGGACCATCCGCAGTTCCTCCTCGCTCCGCAGCAGCTCTTCCTTGCGGGTGCCGCTGGCGTTCACGTCCACGCACGGGAACACGCGGCGGTCCATCAGCCGTGGGTCCAGGTGCACCTCCATGTTCCCGGTGCCCTTGAACTCCTCGAAGATCACGTCGTCCAGTTTGCTGCCGGTGTCGATGAGCGCCGTCGCCAGGATGGTGAGCGACCCGCCCTCGATCAGGTTGCGGGCGGCCCCGAAGAACCGCTTCGGCTTCTGCACCGACTCGGCGTCCAGGCCGCCACTCAGCAGCTTGCCGTTGCTCGGCGCTTCGTTGTTGTAGGCGCGGGCCAGTCGCGTGATGCTGTCCAGGAAAATCACCACGTCGTTGCCGAACTCGACCAGCCGCTTGGCCTTCTCGCCCACCATCTCGGCCACTTGGATGTGCCGGGCGGTCGGCTCGTCGAAGGTGCTGCTCACCACCTCCACCCGCGGGCCTTTCACGTTCCGGCTCATCTCCGTCACCTCTTCCGGCCGCTCGTCGATCAGCAGCACGATGACGTAGCACTCCGGGTGGTTGGCGATGACGGCGTTCGCCATCTGTTGCAGCAGCACCGTCTTGCCCGTGCGGGGCGGGGCGACGATCAGCCCGCGCTGCCCCTTGCCGATGGGCGTAATGAGGTCGATCACCCGCACGCTCGTCGGCCCGCCGGCGTACTCCAAATTCAGCCGGCTGTTCGGGTGCTGCGGGGTCAGGTCGGCGAACACCGCCTTCTGCTGCTGCTGCTCCGGGTCGGTGTAGTTGACCGCCTCCACCCGCAGGAGGGCGAAGTACCGCTCGGCCTCCTTCGGCGGGCGGACGGTGCCGGCCACCACGCACCCGGTCCGCAACCCGAACCGCCGGATCTGACTCGGCGAAATGTAGATGTCGTCCGGGCACGGCAGGTAGTTGTAGTCCGGGCTGCGGAGGAACCCGAACCCGTCGGGCAGCACCTCGAGCGTGCCCTCGCCGAGCATTAGCCCGTTCTGCTTCACCCGCTCCTTCAGGATGCGGTAGATGAGGTCCTGCTTCTTCAGCCCGACCCACTCCTCGCGGTCGATGTCGTCGGCGCGGGCCATCGCCTGGAGCTGTGCGAGCGTCATCTGCTGGAGGTCGGTGATGTACGTCTTCCCCTTCTTGATCTCCTCGTACCGCGTGTTCGTGTCGGCGGTGAACCCCCGCTCGTTCGGGTCGTCCGGCATGGCATCCGGGGGCGGCGCGTCGGCCAGGCCTTCGGCGTCGAACGCGGTGCCGTTCTCGCCCGCGTCCGTCACGTCGGGCGGCTTCGGCCGGGGCCGCGGCTTGCGGGTCTGCTTCAGGTCGGTCTGCTCGTCGGTCATCGTCAATCCCCCCCGATCCAATCCGTTAAGACGTGATCGATGCGTTCCTGTAGCTGCTCGCGGGTGCCGTCGTTCACCACCACGGCGTCGGCGTGGCTTTTCTTCACGGCGCTCGGCCACTGGGCGGACTCGCGGGCGGTCAGGTCGGCGGCGGTCCACCCGCTACGTGCGGCGAGGCGTGTTTCGCGCACCGTGCGAGGGGCGTCGATGTACAGCACGCGGTCGCACCGATCTTTCCACCCGGCTTCGAGCAGGACGGCGGCGTCGAGCACGCTGAACCGCACGGCCGGGTCGGCGTCGGCTGATCGCAACCGTTCGTCGGCCAGCCGGCCGATCACCGGGAACACCACGCTTTCCAGCCATTCTCGCTCGCTCGGCGTGCCGAACACGACGCCCGCCACCGCCTTCCGGTTCACGCTCCCGTCCGCATTGAACACCGCATCGCCCCACTGCGCTCGCAGTTGGTCTCGCACTTCTGGTTGTTCGAGCGCCACGTGCCCGAGTTTGTCGCAATCGATGACCAGACCGCCCCGCGCCGCGAGACACCCGGCGGCGGCGGACTTCCCCGCCCCGATCCCGCCGATCAGCCCGAACACGGGTTTGCGGGGGGTGGTCATTCGTCCTCCGCCCCGAAGGGGCCGTCGGATGTAGCCCAGGGCGGAAGCCCTGGGAACAGGTGCGACCATTCACCCCATCCCGGAGGGGCCGCCGGGCATCCTCGACGCCGGCCCCTCCGGGGCGGGGGTTTGTCTCTCTGCCCAGCCCAGGGCTTCCGCCCTGGGCTACGGACGACGGCCCCTTCGGGGCGAAAGTCGTGCCCCGCGCTCGCGGGTCGCGCTCACGCCACGTCCTCCACGTCGAGCCAGTTCGGGCCGGCGGCCACGTCCACCTGTAGGGGCACGCCGAAGGTCATCGCGGTGGTCATCTCGTGCCGCACGAGGGCGGCCACGTCCGCCAGCTCCGCCGGCGGCACCTCGAACACCAGTTCGTCATGCACGCTCAGGATCATCAGCGACTCACGCTTCTCGGTCTTCAGCCGACGGTGGATGTTTAGCATCGCCACCTTCAGCAGGTCGGCCGCACTCCCCTGGATTTCCAGGTTGATGGCCTCCCGCTCGGCCTGGTTCCGCTGGTCGTAGGTGCTCCGCTCGCGGATGGCGGAGGGGTCGAACCGCCGCCGTCGGCCGAGGATGGTGCCGACGTACCCCGTCTCGCGTGCCCGCTTCAACACCCCTTCCTGGTACGCCAGCACGGTCGGGTAGCGGGCGAAGTAGTCGTCGATGAACTTGGCGGCCGTCCTCTTGTCGATGCCCAACCGCACCGACAGGCCGGCGGCGCTCATGCCGTACAGCACGCCGAAGTTGACCATCTTGGCGACGCCGCGCTGCTCCTTCGTCACGTCCGCCGCGGCCACCTTGAACACCTCCGCCGCCACTCGGGTGTGGATGTCGGTGCCGTCGGCGAAGGCCGACTTCAGCACCGCGTCGTCGCAGAAGTGGGCGAGCAGCCTCAGCTCGATCTGCGAGTAGTCGGCGGTGAGGATCTGCCAGCCGGGCCTCGCCACGAACGCCTGCCGGATCTCGCGGCCCTGCTCCGTCCGCATCGGGATGTTTTGCAGGTTCGGGTCGGACGAGCTGAGCCGACCCGTCGTCGTGACCGTCTGGTTGAACGACGTGTGAACGCGGCCGGTGGCCTCGTTCACCAGCAGCGGCAGGGCATCGACGTAGGTACTCTTCAGCTTCGTCACCTTGCGGTGGGCGAGCAGCGTCTTGGGCAGTTCGTGGCCCATCGCGGCCAGCTTCTCCAACACTTCGGAATCGGTACTCGGCTCGCCCTTAATGCCCGTCTTCTTCAGCACCGGCAGTTTCAGTTCGGTGAACAGGACGGTTTGCAGTTGCTTGAGCGACCCGATGTTGAACGTCTTGCCGGCCAGTTCGTGGATCTTCGCTTCGAGCGCCGCGGCCTGTTCGCCCATCGTCTCGCCGAGTCGGGCGAGCAGTGGCAGGTCGAGCAGCACGCCGTTGAACTCCAACTCGGCCAGCACGTCGATGAGCGGGATTTCCAACTCGTCGTACAGCTTCCGCAACCCCTCCTTCGCCACTTCCGGTTCGAGCACCTCGGCCAGCCGCCATGCGGCGTCCGCGTCTTCGCCGGCGTACTGCGCCGCCTTGTCCGTCGGCACCTCGGCCATCGTGATCCGCTTCTTCCCCTTGCCGATCAGCTCCGTGATGGAGATGTTGGCGTGGTTGAAGTAAGTGTTGGTCAGCGCGTCCAGGCCGTGCATGCGGTCGCCGCTGTGCAGCAGGTAGTGGGCGATCATCGAGTCGCCGGCCACGCCCGCCAGATTCACCCCGTTGGCCCGCAGCACCAACAGGTCGTACTTGATGTTGTGGTTCACCTTCGCCACGGCCGGGTCTTCGAGGATTGGCAGCAGGGCGGCGAGCGTTTTGTCCGGGTCGAGCAGGTGTTCGGCCTTGCCCCGCACGGCGAGGTAGTACCCTTCCCCGGCCTTCCAACTGATCGCGTACCCGACGATCCACGCGCCGACGGGTTCGAGGCCGGTCGTCTCCAGGTCGATGGCGAACCGCTTCTGCTTCTTCAACTCCTTGAGGAATGTCTTGAACTCGGCGTCGGTGTCGATGAGCGTGTACGTCGCGTTCCAGTTGTCCGCCCGCGGGGTGAACGGGTCGTCCTGTTCGAGCTGGTCGAACAGGCCGGGCTGACCGGGGCGGGGCTTCTTGGGTGCGGGTGACTCTTCGCTTAGCCGCGAGGCGACGCCGAGCGCGC
>JANNQE010000767.1:0-3205 GCA_031441625.1 Planctomycetia bacterium | reverse complement strand
GTTTTTTGGTGCCGGGCTGCTGTCGGTGATGCCCAGCTATTGCAAGGAAGTGCTGCGCGGCAACGAGCATGTCGTGACCTTCTGCTTGGCCCTGTTTTGCGTGGGCATTGCGGTCGGCTCCCTCTTGTGTGAACGCCTGAGCCGGCGACGGCTTGAGCTCGGACTCGTGCCCTTCGGTTTCAAGTAGCGGGCGGGCCTCGACGGAAGTGAGTGAGTGGAACTGCGACGAAACCATGACCGGAGCCGAAATGAAGACGATCCTCGAAACGATGCTGGGAGCGATCACCACGCCTGACGCTGACCGCACGACGTGGCTCATCCTGGCCGATGCACTCGACGCATGGGTCTTCCGTCTGCTGACGGCCCACTGTGTCAGGAACTTGGGGGCTGGCTTTGTTGGTCCCCACTGGCTATCCTATCGGCGGTGTTCGGTGCTGATGCCCGTTATGCTTCTGGTGCGGTGAGCCTTGTGCTCCGCCCGATGGTTCGACTGGGACGGGGAGCGTTTTCGGCCCATTCGTTGGGTGACACCCGCCTCGTGCGAGTGATCCCGTTGGGACGGCTGGTTACCCTTGCCGACTCCCCCCGCCACACGCCACCTCTTCGACCGGCACCCTCTTTTTCCCCCTCGCTCGGGGCCCGTTCGCGGTCCGCGCCGAGCGACGTTCGCACGCACGGTGAAGCCGATCGGCGGACGATCCCGATTCCCCGCCCCGCCACCACGTCGCAAGCCAGTTCGCCACAAACAGCGACCAAACCACCACTTGCGACGACATCCTGGCTACACCTCACTCACCCCTCCGGGGAAGTTCCTTGGACCGGGGAAGTTCCTTGGACATTTTTCTTCGGCGGATCGCCGAGCCTGCAGGCCGGGAACGTGGGCCGGTTCGATGGGCTATGCTCCTCACCAGGAAGTCGACGACGATCCCCGTATTGTTACTGATGCTCGGAGCCCATGGTGAGGCTCGGCTCGTTAGGACGACTGGGGTGAGGGGCGTTTCGGACCTTTCGTTTGGTGACCGCTCACGAGCTTCGGCCTGGGAGAGGATCCCGTTGGGACGGCTGATTTCGATGCCGACCCCTCCGCCGACTTCCGGTTTTTCCCTTCTCAAACCGGAGATGCTCATGTTGACCCGCCGATTCCATGCCACGCCGCTTCCGACGGACGCCGAGGACGCGGCGAAGCTGGCTTCGCTACCCGTGCAGAATCCCCACGCCGCCGGCATCGACGTCGGCGACGTCTCCCATTGGGTCTGCGTCGAACAAACCCCGGACGGCTCGCCCACGATTCGCGAGTTCCCCGCCCACACCGCCGGCCTCCGCGAATTGGTCGGGTGGCTGCGACAACGCGGTGTCACCACCGTGGCCCTCGAAGCCAGCGGAGTCTACGGACACGTGCTGTTCCTCACCCTCCTCGAAGCGGGCGGGTCGGTCATCATCACCGCACCGCAGTTCACTCGGCAAATCAAGGGCCGACCCAAGACGGATCGCCTCGATTGCCAGTGGATCTTTCGCCTGCATCGGCACGGCTTGTTGCCGTCGGTGTTCCAACCCGACGACGCCACACAGACGCTACGCGACTTTGTGCGGCAACGGGCCAATCTCGTCCGATTGAGTGGTCACCACATCCAACGGATGCAGAAGGCTCTGGAGTTGATGAATCTGAAATTGACCAACGTCGTCGAGGATGTCACCGGGCACACGGGCTTGCGGATCCTTCGCGCCATCCTGGCGGGCGAGCGGGACCCGCAGGTATTGGCGAAGCTCCGCGATCGTCGTTGCAAGAAGAGCGAGGCGGAGATCGCCACGGCCTTGGAGGGTCGCTATCGCGAGGAGCATCTGTTGGAGTTGCGGTGCTGTTTTCACTTGTGGGAGCAGTACTTGAGCATGATCGCGGACGTCGATCAGTCCATCGCGGCGCAACTGCGTCGCATGACCAAAACCACATCGCTGCCCGAATTGCCAAAACGCAAGCATGTGCGTGGTCGTCGGCCGCACGATCCGAAGTTCGATGTCCGCACGGCATTGTACCTGATGCTCGGCATCGACCTGACGGAGCTGGAAGGTCTGGACGAACTGAATGCCCTCACACTGATCAGCGAACTGGGCACGGACATGACGAAGTGGCCGACGGTGAAGCACTTCACCAGTTGGCTGGGTTTATGCCCGAACTTCAAGAAGACGGGCGGGAAAGTGAAGTCGAGCAAAACGCGACGGGGCAAAGGTCGCGCGGCCTACACGTTTCGGTTGGCGGCCTGGAGCCTGATGCGGAGCAAGAGTTACTTGGGTGCAAGTCTACGTCGGCAGCGTTCGCGGCTGGGTGCTCCGAAGGCGATCACGGCCTTGGCTCATAAACTTGCGCGGATCTTCTACACGGTATTGCGTTACGGCGTGGAGTATCAGAAGCGAAGTGAGATGGAGTTCGTCGATGAACACCGAGAACGACAAGAAAAGAACCTGCACCGTCGCGCCAAGGAGTTGGGTTACGAGTTGAAGAAGCTCGAGGTGCCGTTGGCAGCAACTTCGAGCGTGTGACGTCCGTAGGCGATGGATCTTTGACAACTCGTGTCGAAGGGCTGCCGGACCAGTGTTCGAGCGGTCTGCGGAGAGGCTATGTACCTAGCCAAACCACACGACGCAAATCCAACCCTAATCAAGACTTAGGCTCACCTAACGTTCCTGGGGCGGCGTCCGGGCTACACGCCGGGGAGCAGAACCGCCGGTCGTCGAAGCCGTCGTCCCGCAGGTGCGGCTCCCGCGGCTCGTGCTGGTCGGCCCCCGACCCGGGCACCGCACGGCAGCAGGGGGTTTCGGGGAACGGCCACTTGGGCGGCTTGTGGGACTGCAGGAAGGTGCAGCCGACGGCCACCGGGGTGTCCCAGTCGAACCCGAGCGACTGCCACCACCAGCAGTACCGCCGGGGGCAGGCGGTGAGCGGCAGGGTAGCCGCCCGGGCCACGTCATAGACCGACGGGGCGACCACGCTGAACAGCCGCGCCCCGACCGGGAGGTCTGCCACGCCCGCGCCCTCCGCCGCCGAACGCCCCAGCTCAGCAGCGGCGGGGGCCGAGTGAGCTACGAATCTGGGAAAGCCTACCTGCCCCCGCCGTCTGCTGCAGCGCCTGGATACAATTCATGGCCTTCGGAGGATGAGTCGAGACCGCTCCCAATTGAATAGCGGGATCACTGTGTGAACGGTGTCCCA
>JANNQE010000766.1:0-1568 GCA_031441625.1 Planctomycetia bacterium | reverse complement strand
CGTCATCCTGGCCGTGCAACGCTGGCACCAACGCCGGACCGCCGAGGAACAACTCGCCGACGCAAGGAATCCGAAGCCGGCCACGCCGGAACCCGATAAACCGCCCACCTGAGGCTGTCGCGTTCAGCGAGAAGTCTCGTTAATCTCCCGCCATCTCGTGTCAAACTTCAGTGACGGCGGGACTACCCCTCGCCCGTCACCCGCGGCCCCGTTCGCCACTCGTTGGCGTCGGGGCCGCAGGCGTTTCCGGGGCGGCGTGGAGTTCGCCCCGGCCGTTCCATTCCCCACGGAGTTGTCACATGAAGACGCTGCGTCCGCCGCCGGCGGACCCGCCCGCACTCGCCCACGCCCTGAGCGTGCGGGAGAAGTTCACACTCGCCCGCCGCGAGCTGACCGAGGCGCTGATCGAGCGGGAGGACGAGGTGGATCTGGTGCTGACCGCCCTGATCGCCGGCGAGCACGTGCTGCTCGTTGGCCCGCCCGGTTGCGGGAAGTCGCTGCTGCTCGACTCGGTCCTGAAGTGAACCGGCGGGAGCAAGTTCTCCATCCTGTTGACGAAATTCACCGCCCCCGAGGAGGTGTTCGGCCCGGTCAGCCTCGCGGCGTTGAAGGCCGACAAGTACGTCCGCGTGACCACCGGCAAGCTGCCCGAGGCCGACTACTGCTTCATCGACGAGATCTGGAAGGCGAGCAGTGCGATCTTGAACACGCTGCTCAAAATCCTGAACGAGGGGCTGTACGACGCCGGCGACGGAGTGGCCCGCAAGGTGCCGCTCAAGCTGTGCGTGGCGGCGTCGAACGAGTGGCCGTCGCCCGACACCGGGAAGGAGTTGACCGCCCTCTTCGACCGCTTCTGTCTGCGCACGGCGGTGTCGCCCATCCGCTCCCAGGCCGGGCGGCAGCGCCTGCTGTGGGCTCGCGACCACACGCCCAAGTTCACCTCGACCATCACCCCGGCGGAGGTGGAGTCCGCCCGGCGGCAGGCGGCGGCCCTGCCGTGGTCGGCCGCGGCGAAGGAGGCACTCGAAGCGATCCTGAAGGAACTGGCCAAAGAGGGTGTCCGCCCCGGCGACCGCCGGCAGGTCAAGACGGTCGGCGTGGTGCGAGCGTTCGCGTTCCTGAGCGGGGCGGACGAGGTGCAGCCCGAACACCTGGAAGTGGCCCAATACTGCCTGTGGGATTCGCCCGAAGAGCAGCCGCTCAAGGCTGCCCAGGTGATCGCCAAGATCGCTAACCCCACGGGCATGCGGGTGACGCAACTGCTGCTCGAGGCCGAGCAGGTGCTGGCGGCGGCCGATCCGAGGAACTTGGCCGACGCGGCCAGGGCGGCGGCCAAGCTGGGCGAGATCGAGAAACAACTGGCCGGGCTGACCGGCAACGGTCGCGTCGAGGCGGCGCGGGCGTACCTGAAGGAGCAACTCCGAAAGTTGCTGACTCTACCGGATTGCGGGTGCGAGTGAAGTGAATGGAAATCGGGCTTCGCCGAGGAGCCTCTTTCGCTCATCCTTCTGTTACCACACAGGAGGAACGAGCATGGACGCTCCCCAGCGAGCCCGACGTTGTCAGCG
>JANNQE010000765.1:0-8850 GCA_031441625.1 Planctomycetia bacterium | reverse complement strand
CGTCATCCTGGCCGTGCAACGCTGGCACCAACGCCGGACCGCCGAGGAACAACTCGCCGACGCAAGGAATCCGAAGCCGGCCACGCCGGAACCCGATAAACCGCCCACCTGAGGCTGTCGCGTTCAGCGAGAAGTCTCGTTTTTTGGCCACGGTTCGACTCCTTACTGCGGACGGCTTTGTGTGGTCGCCGGACGGCAACGGCTTTCCGCTCGATGCCGTCTGGGTGGCTGACCGGGATGAACTCACCGATCACGTCTGCGTCGGCGCACTTGCGGATCGTGTACCCGAATCGAAGGCACGGTTCGAGCAATTTCCGCACGTTCCGGCTGCGCGAGATCTCGGACAAGAACGTGTCCGCGCGGATCCACGTTAACTGGACGCCCGTCGCCGCGACCGCCCGTTGCACATCGGCGAAAGTGAATGACGCGAGACGTAGGCGACCCGATTCGGAGTCGAACCGTTCGGCGAACAGCCGCTCGATCACGGGCGGAAAGTGAACGACCTGGGGTATTCGCTTCAGGCCCCGCGGCCGCTCGGCAGGCAGGTGGAAATCGTCGGGCATGCTGATCGGGTCCGTCGGTCGGTGCGGTGCAATTCCAATCGCTTCCAACACCTTCGCCCCGATTGCCTTCGCGACTGGCGGACAAACGGCGTTTCCGATCTGGCGGTAAGCGTGCCATTTCGATGGGTAGAACGCAAACCAGTCCGGGAAACCGTGCAACCGAGCCGCTTCCCGCGCGGTGATGCAGCGGGGATGGAACGGGTGAATCGGCCGTGGCGCGGTGTACGACCCGTGCGAGGAGTCGGACCCGGCCCGCAGGGTCGGGGCCAAGCCGTTCGGGTCGAGGCGGGGGAGTTTGTGGCTGGGCACCATTTCACCGGGGGCGGTCGCGTCGTAGAGGGCAACAGCGGCGGGCGTGTGCCGGACCCGCAGACACCCGACACATCGGCCGGAATCCCACACCCGGCGATACGAGTAGTCGGTCCGATCCGCCGCCGTCCCGCGCAGCCTGCGCGCGTAGGGCGTCGTCGGTTCGGTCTCGTAAGGCACATCGTTCCGTGCGAACAGCTCGTCGTGCCGGTCCACGTTCGGGAGGTCGCCGATGGCGTCCCAAACCGTGGGTGATTCCGTTACCGGTGGCGGGTAGTCGATGGCCTGCGGGATGTCGTTCCGGATGCCGAGCAGGATGAGCCGCTTCCGCTTCTGGGGTACTCCGTATCGGCTGGCATCGAGGACGCGAACCGGGTGGGTGATCCGGTATCCCGCCGCCTCGAACCGCGAGACGGCATCCGTCAGGACCTCTGCCGTCGCCCCGGACAACATTCCGGGCACATTTTCCATCACGAACGCCTTCGGCCGGATCTCACACACCAGCCGAACGAACTGCCCGACGAGCGTGTTCCGGGGGTCACCCGCGTCCCGCACTCCCATGTGACTGAACCCTTGGCACGGCGGGCCGCCGACCACCACATCCACCTCCGTTCGCCCGTCCAGTGCCTCGAACACATCCGAGGCAGATAAATCGGCGACGGACCGGCAGAGGGTTCGACCGTAGGGGAAATTGCGGTCGTGTGTGGCCACGTGATAGCCGTCCGAATCGACGCCCAGCAGCACGTCGAACCCGGCCTGTTCGAAGCCCAGCGACATCCCACCCGCCCCGCAGAACAAATCGACCACCACAGGCCGAACTTTCGAGGGCGTGCGCTTCCGGCTCATGCGGCTCCTCAGTCAACAGTTGAATTCATGCCACGGCGAGTCATGTGTTATCGTGCTTCGTATCTCGACGCGGGTGTCCGACTTGGCTTATCCCGTCACTCCGCGTCCACCTCGGGCGCAAATCCCCTTCGCAGGGTGTTCTCGGTGATCGTCCGCGGGACGACGAACTGGAGCAGGTAGTCCGGGCCGCCGGCCTTGCTGCCGATGCCCGACAGCTTGAACCCGCCGAACGGCTGGCGGTGGACCAGTGCCCCGGTGCATTTGCGGTTCACGTACAGGTTGCCCACGCGGAACTTCCGCTTCACCCGCTGGATGTGCTCCGGGCTGCGGCTGAACACCCCGCCGGTCAGCGCGTACTTGGTGCCGTTGGCGATCCGCAAGGCGTCGTCCAGGTCTTTCGCTTTGATGACGCTCAGCACCGGGCCGAAGATCTCTTCTTGTGCGATGGTGGCGGTCTCCGGCACGTCGGCGAAAATGGTCGGGCCGACGAAGAAGCCGTCGTCCGCCAGCGTGCCCAGGTCGTACTGGAAGGCCAGCTTCGCCTGCTGCTTGCCGCTGTCGATGAACTTGCGGATGCGGTCGCGGCTCTCGGCGTCGATGACCGGGCCGAGCGAGCAGCCGGGCGACTCGGCGGGGGACACCGTCAGCGACTTGGTCGCCTCGATGACGCGCTCGAGGAACTTGTCGTAGATGCCTTCGAGCACGATCGCCCGACTGCCGGCCGAGCACTTCTGCCCGCCGTACCCGAACGCCGAATCGACCACGCCTTTCACGGCTTCGTCGAGGTCGGCGTCGGCGTCCACGATGACGGCGTTCTTCCCGCCCATCTCGGCGATCACCTTCTTCACGAACTGCTGCCCGCCGGCGGTGCGGCTCGCCTGTTCGTTAATCATCAGTGCGACTTTCAGCGAGCCGGTGAACGCGATGAGCGCGACTTCGGGGTGATTGACCAGCACCGGCCCCACCTCTTCGCCCTCGCCCGGCAGGAAGTTCACGACCCCTGCGGGCAAGCCGGCCTGTTGGAAGCACTCCATCAGCTTCGCGCCGATGACGCCACTTTGCTCCGCCGGCTTCAGGATGACGGTGTTGCCGGTGACGACCGCGGCGGCGGCCATGCCGCACAGGATGGCGAGCGGGAAGTTCCACGGGGCGATGACCGCCGCCACCCCGCGGGGTTCGTAGAAGTAGGCGTTCTCCTCGCCCGGCACGTCCACGTCCTGCGTGTGCCACATCCGCTCCGCTTCGACCGCATAGTAGTCGCAGAAGTCGATGGCCTCGGCCACGTCGGCGTCGGACTCCCGCCACGGCTTGCCGGTTTCCAGCACGATCCATGCGGACAGTTCGAAGCGGCGGAACCGCATCACGCTCGCGGCTCGGCGGAGGAAGTCGGCCCGCTCCTTCACCGGCGTGTCGCGCCAGATCTCGAACGCTTTCGCGGCGGAGGCGATGGCGTCTTCGGCTTGCTTCGCGATGGCCTTCCCGGTGCGGCCGATGAGTTCGGATTTCTTCGACGGGTTCATACTGTCGAGGAACTCGACCGTAGCCACCGGGCTGTTGTCGATGACGACCGGGAACGTCTGCCCGAGTTGCGTGCGGACGGTGGCGAGCGCCGCGGCCATCGCGTCGCGGTTCTGCGCGCGACTGAAGTCGCTCAAGGGTTCGTTCTGAAACTTCGCGGAGTTGTCGGTTGCCGGCTGCCGGTCGTCAGCATGGGCAGCAACCCCGTTGATGGTGTGAGTCATGATGTTCTCGGTAGGCTTGGTTTGGCTGACCGCTGACCGCTGACCGCTGACCGCCGGCGAGCGGAGGAGCTGTTCCTCGGACATCCCCTCCGCGAAGCCTTGCCGCAGGAAGGAGTCGTTCGACGTGTTCTCCAGCAGCCGGCGCACCAGGTACGCCATGCCGGGCAGCAGTTGGCCGTAGGGGGTGTAAATCCGCACCCGCCGGCCGAGCGACTTGAGCACGTCCTTGATGGCGTCGGCCATGCCGTACAGCATCTGGAACTCGTACCGCTGCGGCGGCACGCCGAGCTCTTCCGCCACGGCGATGGCGTGGGCGATGCTGCGGACGTTGTGGCTGCCGAACGCCGGGCACAGGTGCTGATGGTTCTCCATCAGGAAGCGGGTGCAGCGCTCGAAGCACGCATCGGATTGCCACTTCTCCGTCCAGACCGGCACCGGCCAGCCGTTCTGCGCGGCGATGACCGTCTCGTAGTCCCAGTACGCGCCCTTCACGAGGCGAATCCAGACGGGGCACTTGCGGTCGTCGCGCGCCCAGTCGCGGAGCCGGCGGAGGTCGTCTTCGGTGTCCTTCAGGTAGGCTTGAATGGCGATGCCGACGTGCGGCCAGTCGCGGAATTCGGGTTCGCTCAGGATGTCGCGGAAGGTGCGGATCGTGGTGTCTTTGAAGCTGTACTGCTCCATGTCGAAGTTGACGAACGCGCCGTTCTTCCTGGCGAGGCTCAGGATCGGCCGCAGGCGTGCCCGCACCGCCTTGCTCGTCCCTTCGGGGTCAATCGGGTCGAACTGGCTGAACAGGGCGCTCAGCTTCACCGACACATTCACACGCGGGATCGGCCCGCGATCGTCGCGGTCGATGGCGGGAATTTCGGGCGCAGTGTTGATGATCGGACAGAGGCCGTGCAGCAGGTCGAAGTACTGTTGCTGAACGCCGTCCGCTTCGTGTTCGGTGATGGTGGCTTCGCCGAGCAGGTCGATGGTGAACGCCAGCTTCTTGCCCCGCATGTCCGTGACCGCGTCAATCGCTTCTTGCACGTTCGACCCGGCGATGAACTTGCGGGCCATCCCCTCGGCGTTCGACTTGGCCGTCTTCGCCAACACCCGCCCGGCGAACCCGCTCTCGGGGATCAGGCCGATGCCGGCCTTCACCCACCAGGGCAGGTGATCTTTCGCCTCGGTCAGGTACTCGCGGAGGTGCCGGCCGACCTCCTTCGGGTCGGTCAGGTACGGGAGCGTGTCCACGAACCGGAACAACTGGACCTTCAAGGCCTCGTTGCCCATGGTCAGGCCCATCAGCTTGTCGTCCCACCAGCCGCGGGTGAACAGGATCGGCCCGCCGCGGTCGAGGCGGCCGAAGATCTCCCGGCCGATGGCCTGCACGCGGGGTTCGAGGGTGGTTGGCGGCATGGGGTGGCGGGGTGTGGTGTGCGGGCGCGTCTGGTGGTATTATTACGACACGTGCCCCCAGGGACCGCACATGTCCGCACCGACCGCCGAATCGCCCGCCTTCTCCGCCGCCGAGTTCGTCAAAGGCCTCACCGACGAGCAGAAGGAGGCGGTGTTCTTCGCCATCGTCAAGGAAGCACTGGCCGTCTACCCGAGGAGCGGGAGCATTCCCATTCAGCCGGAGGGTGAAGAACTGTTGGGCCACCTGCTCACCCCGCTCGGCGTGCGTGAACTGACGGCGAAGTACGGGGCGGGGTGCCTGCCGGAATGGGAGGTTCCGCCGAGCGAGCGATCCGCCACGCGGGGGGTCACGAGCGAGGAGTTGTGGGCACGGATTGACTCGGCGGAAGCGGAACGAGCCGCTCAATCACAATCTCGCGCCGCCGGCTGAGGAACACCGACACGTCGGCGAACGTGTACTCGGCCCACACGCCGGTCGTCAGTTCGTGCCAATAGCGGTGCGGGCGGGTGGTGCGGTCCATGCGTCCGGTCGCCGGTAGCCCTTCGGTGTCGATCAGCAACTGGAACAGCGCGTCGGTGTAGGCGGTGGCCAACCGCCGCTGGACGAACGTGTTCCTGTCCAACGTCGCCCTCCACGCGGTCAAATCTGCCATCGCGCCCGGACTCGGATCGATCACCGTTCGCATCGCAACTCCCTCGCCGGCAAGAGGGTGTTCTACGACCCGCCGGCGGGGTGATCGCGGCTCACTTCGGCAGCTTGAGTTGCAGCACGTTCGCCTTCGCCTCCACCGTCACCGGGTCGGGCAGGTCCACCGTCGATGCCACCGACTGCGCCTCGGCGAGCGGGGTGTACGTCACCTGATACTTGCCGGCCGGCGCGCCCGCCGACCGCCCGACCGCCTTGCCCGCCCCGCTGACCGTGTGGACGGTGAACGTGCCGTCAGTCCCCATCTCGGCTGACACCAGAGTGTTCGCGTCCGCCCCGCCGGTGGCGTGGAACCGCAGGGCGCCGCCCTTCACCGGCTGGCCGTTGCGGGTGAGTGTGCCGGTGGTCGGGTGCAGCGGCGGCAGTTCGATCCCCGGCGGCGGGCCGCACCCGACGAGGGCGAGGAGCAGTGCGGCAAGTGGAAGGGCGGTTCGCATGGGTGTCACCAGTCGTTGGCCAGCACGGCGCCGTCGCGGGGGTCGTTGACTGCCGCCCACGTGCCGGCGCTCACGGCCGGGTTCACGCCCCGCACGCTGCCGTCGCCCATGGCCACCAGCAGCACGCCGGTGTGCGGGCTTTGCGGCACCTCGGGGTCGCAGTTCAGGATGAACTGCGGTTGCATCTGGAACATCTTGGCCGGCGGGTAGGTGGCGAGCGACACGTTCAGCGGGGCACTCGACGTGTACCCGCCCTTCGACCGCCCCAGGTTGAACCCCGGCCGCCAAATACTGTTCGCGTCCGCCCACAGGCTGCCCCACGTGGCCGACCCGTTCAGCACCCCGCCGTTCCCGCACGTGCCGTACATCTCGGCGAACAGCACCGTGTTCGACTGCCCGTCCGGGAACGAGGCGGCGAACTTGGCCTGCCCGTAGGTGGTCGTCCGCGGCGGGTCGCCGAACACGTAGTTGTTCCCGCCGTAGCTGCTCGCCCCCCAGTTATTCGCCCCGCCGTGGGTGGTCTGGTTCTTGCCGTTGACAATCGACGGGTCGGACGGGCAGAGGAAGGTCTTCACCACGTCGAAGTACCGCCCGCCGGCGTACCCGGTCGGCCCCATCAGGCGGAACACGTTGTCCTGCTCGACGTGCGGCAGCAGGAAGGCGAACAGGGTGTAGTGGTGCCGCCCGTAGGGGGTGCTGGCGGGGGTGAAACAACTGGCGACGCCGGGGTCGGCGCAGGGGGCCGAGAGGGGCGGAAGGACGCCGTTGGCGTCGTGGGTGCCGTGCGCGGCCAGGGCGATCTGCTTCAGGTTGTTGCTGCACTGCATGCGCGCGGCGGCCTCCCGCATCTTCTGCACGGCCGGCAGCAGCAGGCCAATCAGAATGGCGATGATGGCGATCACCACCAGCAGTTCGATGAGCGTGAACCCGGCACGAGAGCGAACCATGACCCACCTCCGACGGGGCGAAGGAGTCCGACGAAATGATGAGGGGAGGATACCCCACCCGCCGCTGGCACGCAAGCGACTCGCGTTGGGGTGGCGGGTGTGGTGTGCGGGTGCGGCGGGTGGTATGATGCCAGCACGTGCCCGGAGGGACCGCACATGTCCGCACCGACCGCCGAATCGCCCGCCTTTTCCGCCGCCGAGTTCGTCAAAGGCCTGACCGACGAGCAAAAGGAGGCGGTGTTGTACGCCATCGTGCGAGAGGCCCTCGCCGCCTATCCGAAATGTACGGTGATTCCCCTCCACCCCGAGGGCGGGGAGTTGATGGCCCACATCCTCACCCCGAACGGGTTGAAAACCCTCCGCGACGGGGACGGGTGGCGGTATCTCCCCGAAATCCTCGTCCCCGTCCGGCACGCGCCTCGGGAACCGGGCCTCACGATCGAGGAAGTATGGGCACGGATTGATGCGGAGGAAGCGGCACGAGGCGAACGATCCGAATCTCGCGCCGCGGGTTGAAGAACGGCCCCGACAGGTCGATGACGTACTCCGCCCACGTGCCGCTCGTCAACTCGTGCCAGTAGCGTGGCGGGTTCGGGCGGTCGTCGACACGGCCGCTGGCCGGCCGGCCGTCGGTGTCGATGAGCAACTGAATCAGTGCGCCGGTGTACGCGGTGGCCAGCCGCCGCTGGACGAACGGGTTCTTGTCCAGCGACTCACGCCAGGCGGTGATGTCCGCCATCGCACTCGGGTCAATCTCGACGACGGTCCGCATCGGCTTCCACCTCCGTTCCGCGGGGTCGATTCTACCCGCCCCGTGCAGACACGGTAAGATCACACCACCTCCCCACCGTCCCCCGTTGCCCGCCCCTCTCCGGGTTCCGCCTCATGGCCATCGACAAGATCGGTAAGTTTTCCGTCCTCGCCACCCTCGGGGCCGGCGCGCACAGCAGCATCCTGCACGTCCGCCGCGAGGACGACGGCAAGGAGTACGCGCTCAAAGTGGTGAGCATCGACGGGGAGGCGGAGAAGAAGTTTCTGGAGCAGGCCGAGCACGAGTTGCGCGTCAGCAAGCTGCTCAACCACCCGAACCTGGTGAAGGTGCACTGCCTGGAGTTGGAGAAGGGGCTGTTCGGCCTGGGCGGGGTGAAGAAGGCCCGGCTACTCATCGAGTACGTGAAGGGCGACACGCTGGACAAGGCCAAGCTGATGAAGCCGGCCAAGCTGATGCGGGTGTTCCAGCAGATCGCCGCCGGGCTGGCGCACATGCACCAGAAGGGGGTGCTGCACGCCGACATGAAGCCGGGCAACGTGATGGTCGGGCGGGCAAATGTGGCCAAGGTGCTCGACTACGGGCTGGCGTGGATCAAGGGCGAACCCAAAGACCGCGTGCAGGGCACGCCCGAGTACATGGCCCCCGAGACGGCCGCGCACAAGATGGTGAGCGAGCGGACGGACATCTACAACTTCGGTGCCACCATGTACCGCATGACCACCTTCAAGCTGCCGCCCAGCCCGCTCCCCCCCATGGAAGGGGTGAAGTTGAAGGAGAAGGACTTCCTGGCCCAACTGAAGCCGGTGCGGGAGTTGGCCGCGAACACCAACCCGACGCTCGCCGCGCTGATCGAGAAGTGCATCCAGTTCGACGCCAACAAGCGGCCGGCCGACATGACCGCCGTCCACAACGTGCTCGACACCCTGGCCGACGAGGCCGAGGCGCAGCTCAGCCCGGACGAGTTGGAGGGGTGAAGTGCGGTACCCCCACCCGCCGCCCTCGCTCCGCTCGGATCGGCGACCTCCCCCACAAGGGGGGAGGTGAGGGGTGGCCTGCTTGTTCGCATTCGGGCAGCGACGGGGAAACGCTGAGACACCACCTCCCCCCTTGTGGGGGAGGTCGCC
>JANNQE010000764.1:0-4531 GCA_031441625.1 Planctomycetia bacterium | reverse complement strand
GCCGCGCGGTCGTCCATCCCGTTCAATGCCGCCAACCCCGACCCGGCCCCGCCGCAGCGGGCCAAGCCGCCCGCCCAACCCGCCGACGACCGCCGGGCGGGCGACCCGTTCGCCCGCAAGGGCAGCCCCGCCCCCGTGCCGAATGCGACCGGGGCCGCCCCCGGCGAGGGGACGGTGAAGGCGTGGAAGCGGAGCCGCGGCGGGCTGGGGTTGGTTCAGTCGGCCAACTTCCTGCTGTTCATCCCGGTGGTGCTGCTGCCGGCCTACTACATCGCCATGGCGGTGAAGCCCGACCTGATTCCGGACTTGGGCGACACCCTGCTCGGGGTCGATGGCCTGACCCTCGCCACGGCCGTTCCGGTCGGGGCGGTCGGCGTGCCGGTGCTGCTGGCCCTCCTGCTGAACGTGTTCGGGCGGCTCGGCTTCGCCGGCGCGCCGAAGCGGTCGGCCGTCGGCGGGCCGGCCATGCTGTCGGCCCTCGGCTCGCTCCTCGCCCTGTGTGCGGCCCTGGCGACGCTCTTCCCGAACGTGTTCGCCTTGTGTACCGGAGTGAGCGTGTTCCCCGACGGAAGCACCCCGCTGTTCGCCTGGGACAGCGCCATCGGCATGGTGCAGCGGCTGGGCATGTTCGTCGGCATCACGGCGGTGGCGGTGGGCGAGTTCTGGTTCGCGTCGGCCGTCGGGCGGGTCGGGTCGGCGCTGGCCGACGGCAAGCCGGCCGCACGCTCCACGCGGTACCTGATGCTGCTCGGGTTCGTCGTCATCGGGCTGGTGGGCACGGGGGCGGTCGCCCCCGGCAAGTGGTTCGGCCTCTGGGCACCGGGGGTCGATAAGCGGGCGACGGGCGAAGAGTTCCCGGACTACGACGCGCGGAAGCCGCTCACCCCGAACCCGGCGTTCGAGGTGGGTAACGAGACGAACAAGCTGTCGGCCGGGCTGTGGGACAAGAACGTCGGCACGCAGATCGATCACGCCGGTGCGTACAAGGCCATCATCCCGCCGGCGGTCTGCCTGCTGGTCGGACTGCTGGTGTGGCTGATGCACCTGCGGCTGGTGGGGGCCGCGCGGGGGGCGATGGCCGGCTGGCTGGACGCCCACGGGAACGCGGCGTGACCCCCGGAGGTGGGGCATGGGGCTGTTGTTCTGCTGCCCGAGTTGCGGCACCGACCTGCGGGTGAACCCGTCGGCGGCCGTCTTGGTGTCGTGCCCCGGCTGCGGCGAGGCGGTGCGCGTGCCCCGCCGCCCGCACCCCCGCGAAGCCGCCACCGACACTCCCACCCTCCCGCCGCACTTGCGGGAGGCCGTCGCCGGCGGGCTGGGGCTGCTCCGCCTGAGTATGTGGGCGTTCGCCACCGCCGCCCCGTGCGTGGCCGTCTCGTTCCTCCTCCGCGTCACCATCGGCCACCCCGACGAGTACCCGAGCTGGCTGCCGCCGGTGCAGGTGGCGCTCGGCGTGTGGTGGCTCGTGTTCGCCGGCGGCGGGTGCGTGCTCCGCCTGCGGGGATACCTGCGGTGCCGGGCGGCGGGCGACCGCTACGCCCTCGGCGGGTGGGTGAAAGTGGCGGCCGTCGGGGCGGGCCTGTCGGCGGCCGGCGTGTTGGCCGTG
Source organism: Planctomycetia bacterium (assembly GCA_031441625.1). Taxonomy (GTDB): domain Bacteria; phylum Planctomycetota; class Planctomycetia; order Gemmatales; family Gemmataceae; genus JALHQU01. The sequence goes on along the minus strand of JANNQE010000764.1, from coordinate 2,925 downwards.
GTGCCGCTGGTCCTCGGCCGGCCGTTCATCACCCTGCTCCCGCCCGCGGCCGGCGGGTTCATCCTCATCGGCCTGTCCGCCGGACTCATCGGCGTGCTGCTCGAGTTCGCCATCCTGTCGGTGTTGAACCGGCTGCTGTGGGAGACGGCCGGCTGGCAGGTGTCGGCCCACACCGGGCGGTACGCGGTGGCGGTGGTGTTCGGCGCGGTGGCGGTCATGGCCTGCCTGTGCCTGGGGGTGGTCGCCCTGATGCTCTCGGCCGGCGGGAGGGACGTGACCACCGACGCGGCCGGCGTGTCCGTCCCCGCGAAGGTGATCGCGGCGGTGGTGATCCTGGCCGTGAGCGGCATCGGCGGCTGGCTGACGTGGCGGTTCGCCCGCCTGCTGCGGCTCACCCGCGAGGCGGTCACGCAGCCCGAACCGACGGCCGAATCGCTGGCGAAGTAGGTCCGGCTGTGCCGGACGAGTCCTGTGTCCGGCACAGCCGGACCTACCGCGTCCGGAGTTCGCGTTGTCCGCATCGCCCCCGTCGCAGTTCCGCAGCGGCCTGATGTTCGGCGTCATCGCCTACGCCTGCTGGGGTGCGGTGCCGCTCTACTTCGCGCAGGTGAAGTCCGCTCCCGCCCTGGAAATCCTGGCCCACCGCATCCTCTCGTCGATGCCGCTCATGCTCGGCGTGGTGGCCCTGACGCCGGGCGGGTTCGCGGCGCTCTGGCGGGTTCTTCGCACCCCGAAGCTGCTCCTCGGCTTGCTCGGGTCGGCCCTGCTGCTGTCCGGCAACTGGCTGCTCTACATCTACGCCACCGTCAGCGATCAGGTGGCGGTGGCCAGCCTCGGCTACTACATGATGCCGCTGGCCAACGCCTTCCTCGCCACCCTGTTCCTCGGCGAACGCCTCCGCCCGCTGCACTACCCGGCGCTCGCGCTCATCGCCGTCGGCGTGTCGATCCCGCTCGTCGCCACGGGGAAATTCACGTGGCTCGCGCTCGCCCTGCCGTTCACCTTCGGCCTGTACGGGCTGGTGCGGAAGAAGCTGCCCGTAGACAGCGGCACCGGGCTGACGGTCGAAACACTGCTGCTCAGCCTGCCGTGCACGGGGGTGGCGGCGTGGTTCGTGAGCGGGGGTCTCGACCCGTTCGGGAACGCCGGCGTGTTCCTGCGCGACCTGCCGACGACCGGCTGGCTGCTGTTCGGCGGAGTCGTCACCGTCGTCCCGCTGTTCACCTACATCCTGAGCGTGCGACGGCTGCCGCTCCTCACGCAGTCGTTCATTCAGTTCCTCTCGCCGACGGTGCAACTGCTGCTGGCGGTAATCGTGCTGCACGAACAGATGACGTGGGACCGCTGGGCGGCGATGGGCTGCGTGTGGCTGGCGGTGGCCGTGTTCATTGCGGATGCGGTGGTGAACGCCCGGCGGAGTCGGAAGGTGGTGACGAAGGCGGTCGCTCCGGTGGTGACGTTCAAGTAGCAGGGACCTCACCCCCGTCCCCCTCGACGACTTGTTACTGACGGTCAGGTTGGCAACGCCAGAGGCAGTTAGCCCGACGCGCGAGCGATGGGCAACTCACTTGTGCGCACAGGCCAACGGCCCTCGCTCGCGCGTCGGGCTAGAACCTGTTATGAACCGGGGCAGGGCTGAAATGCCAATGGGTCTTGGTGGCACAGGCATTCCTGCCTGTGTCCACCCGCCCCGACACAGGCAAGAATGCCTGTGCCACCTGCAATCCCAGCACCACAGTTCATAACAGGCTCTAACGGTCGCTGATTCCGAGCAATTTCCGCCCGCGTGGTGCGAATCCTGGGCAGACCGCGACATATCGAAGTGATATCATTTCGATATGTCGGTCCACTCCGAGGGTTCGACCGTGAAAGACCGTGAGCTGAAGCTGATGCCCGGCATGCCGATGCTGCTCCTCTGGCTCTTGCTGCTCGCCGGGGAGATCGCGCTGGTGGTCCATGCCATCGCCGCGAAGGATGCGACGTGGGTGTGGGCGTGGATCGGGCTTGGGGTGCTGCTGCTGTTGACGATGTTCGGGTTCGTCATCAACAACCCGAACCAAGCGAAGGTGGTGCAATTGTTCGGCCGATACGTCGGCACCCTCACGGACGTGGGCTTCTTCTGGGGCAACCCGTTCTACTGGCGGAAGACGGTGTCGATGCGGGTGCAGACGTTCGAGACCGGCGTGCAGAAGACGCCCGAGGTGAAGGACTCGGCCGGCAAGGTGCTGCAACAGTCGAGCAGCCGGCGGATGCCGAGCAAGGTGAACGACAAGGACGGCACGCCGATCGAGGTGGCGGCGGTGGTCACGTTCCAGGTGGTGTCGCCGGCCGAGGCGGTGTTCACCGTGGACAACTACGAGGACTTCATCCACGTGCAGAGTGATGCCGCCCTCCGCACGCTGGTCAGCCAGTACCGCTACGACGGGCGGGACGACGACGAGTCCAGCCTCCGCGGGCACATCGACACGGTGGCCGAGCGGCTGAAGGGCGAACTCCAGGCGAAGATGACGCAGGCGGGCATTCAGATCCTGAGCGCCCAAATCAGCTACCTGGCCTACGCCCCGGAGATCGCCTCGGCCATGCTCCAGCGGCAGCAGGCGTCGGCCATCGTCGCCGCCCGTCGGATCATCGTGGAGAACGCCGTCGGCATGGTCGAGCACGCCCTGGCCGACCTGACGGCGAAGGGGCTGGTGGACCTCGACCCGGAGCGGAAGGCGGCCATGGTGAGCAACCTGCTGGTGGTGCTGTGCGGGCACAGCGCGCCCGTCCCCGTGCTGAACACCGGCACCCTGCACAACTAACACACACTGGTGAACCGGCGGTGTGTAACCCCGGGGGGTTGGGTCCCCCCCGCGGGTAACAACCCCCGGTAGGCCCGGAGGGGGTACCCCAAGCCGAAAAAAGACCCGGCCCAGTTAAGGGGAC
>JANNQE010000763.1:0-4145 GCA_031441625.1 Planctomycetia bacterium | reverse complement strand
TCCGTGGCCTCGGGAAATCGCATGGGCTCCTCCCGGCGATAAGTCGTCTGAATAGCGACTGTTATCGCCGGGAGATAGCTCACCGAGAAGTGGGGGAACTTGAGGGTTCAACGCATGCCTCTTCGCCGATGCGCACAGGCTCATCAGCACCGCGGCACTCGAAAGGCCACCGTCGCCGCCTATAAACAGCCAGTTCTTGCGGCCGATTGCCAAAGGCCGCACCGCGCGTTCCGCGACGTTGTTCACGACCCCAACAGACTACAGACGCCCCTTCGGATTCCGGTGTTCTGATCACCCATCCGTTCCACCCCTTGCGGGGCCAGCGATTTCCGCTGCTCAATCGCGGGACCTGCGAAGGCGTCGAGTGGGTGTTACTGCAACTTCCCGACGGCCCCGTACTCCGCATCCCCATCGAGTGGACGGACCTGAGCATCCCGGACCCGTACCTCCTGGCCGGGCGGGGTCGAGCCGCGTTGCGTGTCCCTGACCTCCTCGCGATGCGAACGCTCATCGACGCACTCCGCCAGGAGACGCGCCGATGAACCGGGTCACGTGTGTCCAACGAATTCTGCCCGGTGGTCCAAGGAATTGTGCCGCACGGCTCGTTTCGTCTCCCGGCCTGCAACGACTCGTTGTTGCCGCTTCTCACGGGATTGTGCATCGTAACGCCGGGGCCCGCGCCGATCGGGGAACGGGCTACGGCAGAATTCGATGGACGTCCGCCGGGAGGCCCTCGCATGAGCGCCGCTCAACGCCAGGATTCCAAGGCCCAGTTCCTCGCCCAGCGAGGTGCCTTGCACCCCCATCCGGAACGGGTTCAGGATGCCTTGTTCCGCGGCGACCTCTTCTTCGACGCCCGCGACCTGATCCAGGTCCGCTACGAGATGGTCCGGCGGCATCGCATCGACGGGCAATCGGTGCCGCAGGTGGCTCGTTCCTTCGGCGTCAGCCGCCAGTCCCTGGACCTGTTGATCCACACGTCTCGCGACCTCGGGTTGCTGGGACTGGTCCCACACAAGCGCGGACCCAAAGCCGCCCACAAGTGTACCGACGAGGTGCTGGCTTTCGTTCGGACTCGCCGGTCGCCGGCGTCAGCGCTGACGCCCGACGAGATGCTCGCCGCGATTCAGGAGCACCTGGGCATCCGCCTTCATCGCCGGACACTGGAACGGCAACTCGCGGCTGTGGGAAAAAAACTTCGCAGTTCGAACCGGCCGTCGGAAGCACGGCACCCTCATCCCTGGACCTGACCGCTCGCTACGAGCGGTTGCGGGAGAACGTCCTCCTGCGGCGTGCGCCGGACTCGCACGAGGCGGCCCTCGTGGTCCACCGCGGCATCCCCGGGTGGTTGGACTTCGCACGCCGCCTGAGCGCGGGCGGCTCTCCACCGGACCACACTCACGCCGACACGCCGGCCCCTCCCGAACGCCCTTCGCCCGCCACCCTCTCCTCTCACCGCGAACTCGTCGCCGTACTGGCGTCGGTCGTTCGCCATTGCCTGGAGGCCGACCCGTGAGCGACACCCGAAAGATCGCGGCCCACCACCTGAAGCGGAAGGCGTACCTGTACATCCGCCAGTCGACCGTCTTTCAGACCGAGCAGAACCGCGAGAGCACGGAGCGGCAGTACCGGTTCCGCGAACACGCGGTGTCCCTCGGCTGGCACCCGGACCAGGTGGTGGTCATCGACGACGACCTCGGGCGGTCCGCCGCCGAGGCCGATCAACGCCCCGGCTTCCAGCGGCTCGTGGCCGATGTCAGCCTCGGGCTGGTCGGCATCGTGCTGAGCCTGGAGGTCTCCCGCCTGGCCCGCAACAGCTCGGACTGGCATCGCCTGTTGGAGCTGTGCGTCCTCGGCGACACGCTCATCCTGGACGAGGACGGGCTGTACGACCCGAACCTGTTCAACGACCGCCTGATCCTGGGATTACGCGGCACCATGAGTGAAGCCGAGTTGCACGTCCTGCGCGGTCGCCTGGAGGGCGGCAAACTGAACAAGGCTCGCCGCGGCGAACTGCGGACCCCGTTGCCCGTCGGTTTACTCCACGACAGCGAGGGGCGGATCGTGCTCGATCCGGATCGCGAGGTTCAGGCGGCCGTCCGTTGCGTGTTCCACACCTTTGCGACCGCCGGGAGCGCCTGGATGGCGGTGCGGCGGCAGAGTCAGTCCGAGGTGCGGCTCCCAGTACGGGTGCGGACCGGGAAGGAGGCCGGTCAGATCCGCTGGGTCCCACCTTCGCTCAGTCGGGTGCTGCGCGTCCTGAAGAACCCGCGCTACGCCGGCGCGTACTTCTACGGCCGGACCCGGCAGAAGAAGGGGTTGGGAACACGCACCCTCCCGCAGGACCAGTGGAAGGTGTTCATCCCGAATGCTCACGCCGGGTACATTACCTGGGACGAGTTCGAGACCCACCAGAAGGCGCTCCGACAGAACGGTCTGCCCGCACGGTCCGAGTCGCCCGTGACACCTCCCCGGGAGGGGCCGGCGTTGTTGCAGGGGCTCCTGGTCTGCGGGCGATGCGGTCGTCGCATGAGCCTGCGGTACAATCGCCGACGGGGTCGGACGGCCACGACCTATTACTGCCAGCGTCAGGCCACCGAATACGGCGGCGCGTTGTGCCAGCAGATCCCGGGTGGGTGCGTGGACCAGGCGATCGGCCGACTGGTGGTCGAGGCGTTGACGCACGAGGCGGTCGAGGTCGCACTGGCGGTGTACGAGGAACTGGGCCAACAGCACGAGGAGTTGGCCGCGACCCACCGCCACCGGATCGAGCGTGCCCGGCACGAGGCGGACGTGGCCGAGCGGCAGTTCCTGCTGGTCAACCCGGAGAACCGTCTGGTCGCCGACTCCCTGGAGAAGCGCTGGAACGACGCGTTGCGGGCCGTGACCGACGCCGAAGACGCTCTCACCCGGTGGGGCGATCAGCACCCCACGCCACTGGACCCGCGGACGAGCCAGCGGGTTCGTGAACTGGTGGGCGACTTCCCCGCGGTCTGGAATCACCCGCGGACGACGGCACGCGAGCGGAAGCAGATGCTGCGGCTGCTGATCCAGGACGTCACCCTCCTGCGGCAGGAGGGGATCGCGATCGACGTCCGGTGGAAAGGGGCGGCCACGAGCCAACTGCGTGTGGCGGTGCCGCTCAACGCGTTCGAGGCCCGCCGCACGGATCCGGGTGTCCTGAAGAGCATCGAAGCGTGGGCCGCGACACAGACGGACGAACAGATCGCCGACCGGCTCAACGCGGAGGGCAAGCGGACCGGGTCCAACCGGCCGTTCAGCTACGCCAACGTCTACCGATTGCGGAAGGAGAAGAAGATCGCCGGGCTCGGGGATCACCTACGTCAGGCGGGCCTGCGGACGACGGAGGAGATCACACGGGAGACGGGAATCGCGGAAAGCACCTTGCGGAAGTGGCGCAAGTCCGGCGACCTCCGCGCCGTCCGCGTCGACCACAAGCACTGGCTCTACGAAGTCCCCACTCCGGACGTGCTCGAGCGGATCGCGGAGGCGCGGAGCCGGAAATGAAGCAACAGCCCAACACTCGCCACCCGACATACGAGGTGTAGTATGGAGCGATCACGTTGTCGATGGTGAACCGGGCATCGTCCAAGTACCGACCCAACGTCGGCCACTGGTTGAGCGCGTACGACACCGCCTAACCGAAAGGACTCTTCGGTAACGCACTGCGTTGTTCGACCTCCAGCCACGCACCGAACGCCCGCAGGATCGGCCCGGCTCGAGCTTGCCGGCGGAACACCACGGCTTCGCCCACGAGGTCCTCGTCGAGGATCTCCTTCTCGACGGCGTCGAGCGTGCGAATGTACGCCAGGGCTTCGCTCGCCTTCGCCGCGTTGTTGGTCCGGGCGTCCACGAACTTCCGTCGCACGTGAGCCCAGCAACCCAGGTGCCGGGCTCCGGACCCGTGGATCGGGTTGTAGCCGGCGTAGCCGTCGGCATGCACGAACCCGGAGTACCAGCTCAGGAATGCGGCGGGGTGCTCTTCGCCGCGACCGGGTGTGAAGTCGAACAGGGTGTACGGGTTGGCCGCGTCGCCGAGGTACAACCAGGCGTACGCGGTCCGTCGGGGTAGGAGGAGCTTGACCGGGCTCTCGTCGGCGTGGATCGCGAACGACGCCTTCAGC
>JANNQE010000762.1:0-3172 GCA_031441625.1 Planctomycetia bacterium | reverse complement strand
TTCAATAAATTCTGCATACTATTAATGGAACATAAATAATTCACACATTTTTTCCTCAATATTCTGAAAACATTTAAATAGTCTGCGAATGATCTATTTTGGGTTTTTAGATCAGATAAGTCGTTAATGCCTTCCATGATGACACACCCCCTGTTCGCCGCGAGCGCCAGACACCCAACCAGCCCAACCAACCGGGCGAAGACAGCCCGCTTCTTGAACTCCACACGCCCCCTGCCCCTCACCCCGCGTCGGGTCCCATGCCCGGCAGGTGCGGTTGCACGCTGCGGCGGGCGGAGGGTCGGACGGGCCGCGGCGGGTGCGCGGTCAGCACGATGTTCGGCGTCGGCTGCCACTGGGTCGCCGTGATCACGTCCGTGTTCGTGCCGGCCACTGCCGCACGCCCCGCGTCGTTCGCCAGCTCCGCCGTGTTGCAGTCACGGCTCAGGTGAAGTTGCACCACCGCCTGCACGTCGTCCATCGCGATGAACCGCCGCACCGCCTCCGCCGCCTGATCGTTCGACAGGTGGCCGAAGTCGCCCAGCACCCGCTCGACCAGGAACCGCGGGCGACGGCTGGCCCGCTCCATCACGATGTCGTGATTGAACTCCAGGCCCAGCACGTCCACGCCGGCGAACAGGTCGAACAACTCCTCCGGCACTTTGCCTAGGTCCGACGCCACGCCCACCGCCCACCCGCCGCCGTCACCCGCATAGTCCACCCGCACGCCGAACGTCGGGTCGCTGTCGTGCGGCACCTGCACCGTCCGCACGCTCAGCCCGCCGCCGAGAATGAGCGGTTCCCCCGGCGTGTACTCGTGCGTCAAGCCGGCTTTGGCGAGCGGGCCGTAGGCGGCGTGAACGGCCAGGGCGACGTGGTGCTTGCGGTGGGCGAAGAAGGGGATGTTCAGCCGGCGGAGGTGTTCGAGGGTGTAGCGGTTCCAGTGGTCGGTGTGCGTGTGGGTGATGACGACGGCGTTCACGTCCGGCCAGCCCGCCCCGACCACCTGCAACCGGCTGGTCAACTCTTGCGGCGGCAGCCCGCAATCGACCAGCAGGCCGAACCCGTCGCCCTGCACGAGGGTGGCGTTGCCGGCGCTGCCGCTGCCGAGGACGGTCATCCGGTGGGTCGTCATGGAGTGCGTGTCGAGGTCGGTGGGGAGGTCGCGTGAGGGAAACTGTACCCGCCCGCCGGCGAAAAGGGAAAGGGAGGTTGGGAATGGGACGTGCGTACCGTTTCCCCGATTCTTCGCGCCGGGATTCGGGCGGCCCAATACACCGATTGCAGCCTCCGAGGGATCATCATGGCCGATGCCACGCCGAACGCCGCCACCACGCCGACGGACGCCAAGAAGACGAAGGGGTCCGTCGTCGGCGGGCTGGTCATCCCCGTCCTGCTCATCCTGGCCGCCGGGGTGGTGTTCGGGGTGTTCTACTTCCTCAACCCGAAGCAGCCGCCGCGGAAGGTCCTGAACGGGTACGCGGTGGCGGCCGAGAAGTACGGCACGCTCGACCAGAAGTTCACCGACGAGAACAAAGACCTGCTCGCCGACACGCCGAAGGACGCCCTGGAGCCGAAGGAGTTGTTCTTCTGCGAGATCCCCGGCCCGAACCCGGAGAAGGACGAGGAGACGTGGAAGGCGTTCCTGGAGCACATGAGCACCGCCACCGGCAAGCCGTGCAAGTATCTGAAGAAGGTGCCCCAGGTGCCCGCGCCGAAGGGCACCGCACCCACCCCGCCGCCGAACGAGGACGGGCGGCCGGAGGAGGAGGTGGGGCTGGTGTCGTCGTTCGGCTCGCAACTGAACGCGCTCGACAACGGCCAACTGCACGTCACCGCCTTCACCACCGGGCAGGTGCGACAGGCGGTGAACACGGCCGGCTTCCGCCCGCTGGTGGTGCCGGCCGACAAGGACAACAAGTTCACGTATCAGGTGCAGGTGCTGGTGCCGACGGGCAGCCCGGCGAAGACCCTGGCCGACCTGCGGGGGAAGAAACTGTCGGTCTCCGGCATGTCCAGCTTGTCGAGCGCGAAGGCCCCGTTCGTCCACCTGTTCGACGAGCACAAGATGCTGCCGGAGGCGGACTACGCCGTCCTCCTGCCCGGCCGCTACGAGCTGGCCCTCGCCCAACTGGTGAAGGGCGAGGCCGACGCCCTGTGCGTGGCCAGCGACCTGCTGAAGCGGGGCGAGCCGTCCGACAAGTACCGAGTGCTACACACGTTTGGCGACTACCCGAAGCTGTGCTTCGGGGTGTCGCACAAGCTGCCCGACGACCTGGTGAAGAAGATTCAGAAGGGGTTCGAGACGTTCCCGTTCGGCGGGTCGGTGGGGGAGAAGTACAAGCCCGACGGGGCGGTGAAGTTCCACCCGGTCGATTACAAGGAGCACTGGCAGTCGGTGCGGCAGGTGGAAGACCGGCTGGCCGAGATCGCCCGCGCCGACGCCGCCAAGGGCAAGTAGGTGCCGCCTGCCGGGCGGCACGGTGCGCGTGTGCCGCCCGACAGGCGGCACCGACCTCACCCCGCCGTCTCGCCCTTCTTCGGGCCGAACACTTCGTTCAGCAGGGTGAACCCGGCCATGAGCGCGGCCACGATGCCGAGCGAGGCGATCGACTTCCAGGCCACGCCCGTCTGGTCCGGACTCCACACGGACATGATGCACAGCGCGCCGGCCGCGAACATGCTCAGCGCCAGCACCACGAAGCAGACCATCCGCACCTTGCTCCGCGGCAGCACCCCCTCCGACCACGGCCACAGGCCCACCCCACCGGCCGGCGGGCGGCGACGGACGGGGCGACTGTCGTCGTCCGAGTCGTCGCGGTCGTCGTGAACGCGGTCGTACAGGTCGTGCATCTTGCCGGGCGGTTTGGCGGGGATGCGGGTGGCGACGGGCGGGTGGTCGGGGCGCGGGTTTGCGTGGTCGCTCACGGCGAGTTCTCCGGCGGGTGGATGAGGGAGCGGGTGGGAGTCGTCCGGCGAGGTGATCGAGTCAACCGCGGACACCGTACCTGAGCGACCGCGACCGGCGGAAGCGGACAGGGAATTTTGCCGGCCGCGTCGGTGTGAGCGTCCGACGCCAACGGCGTCGTTCCCCCAGCCCAGGGTTGAGGACCGCAGGTCCGACACCCTGGGATTGCCATCCACCAACGCCCCGACCCCAACGGGGTCGTTCACT
>JANNQE010000761.1:0-7503 GCA_031441625.1 Planctomycetia bacterium | reverse complement strand
GGGCGTTAGCCCCCTGGTGATTTCCCGAACCAGGGGGCTAACGCCCCCCGCTCGCCTATTTGACTTTCTCCGGCACCAGCAGGCCGGGGCCGGCCATGTACCCGTGCGCCCGCACCGTGACGATCGCCTCCGGGGTGTCCTTCCCGGACGGGTCTTTCAGCTTGGCCCGCAGGCGGGCGACGTGCATGTCCACGGCCCGCGTTTCCAGCCCGGCCGTGCCGATGCCCCACACGCGGCCGAGCAGTTCGTCGCGGGACACCGCCCGCTCGCGGTTGGCCACCAGGTACTTGAGCACAGCCGCTTCGGTCTCGGACAGGTCGCTGCGCTCCAGGTCGGACCACTTGATCTCGCGGCGGGCGATGTCGATGCGGGCGCGGCCGAGCGTGACCATGTTCACGTCGTCGGCCGGGCGGAGGGTCCGCCGCAGGACGGCTTCGACTCGGGCGACCAGCTCGCGGGCGGAGAACGGCTTCACCACGTAGTCGTCGGCCCCCATCTTCAGCCCGCGGACGCGGTCTTCTTCGCCCCCGCGGGCGGTCAGGATGATGACCGGCCGGGTGGGGCAGACCCGCCGCAGTTCGGCCAGCACTTGAAAGCCGTCGAGCTTCGGCAGCATCAGGTCCAACAGCACCAGATCGACCCCGCCGGACTGCGCTTCCTTCAGCCCGACGGACCCGTCGCCCGCCTCGGACACCTCGTACCCGGTCAGCCGCAGGGCGTCGGCCACCCCGCGGCGGATGGCCGGTTCGTCTTCCACCACGACGATGCGGGCCTTCGGCATGGGTTTCCCCTTGAGGGCGGGAGCGGGCGGGACGTGTCTGTTACACAAGACGACGCTCGGGCGGGGGGAGTTTGACGGAATTTCCTGTAGGGTGGTCCGCTCTCGCCGAGAGCGGCATCCAGACCGGCTCTCGGCGAGAGCCGGCCACCTTAACAGACGTTACTTCTTCGGCTCCTCTTTCTTCTCCTCCACCTCGAACCCCTTGTCCTTCGCCTGGGTGCGGATGGTCGCCTTCAGGGCGTCGTCGAGGGCCTTCTCGCCGGTCGACTTCGGGTCCTTCTTCTTCTCCTCGTCGATGTGCTTGGCCCGCTTGCCCGACAGGTCGGCGATCTTCTTCTGGATGTCCGCCCGCTCCTCCGCCTTCTTCTTCAGGAAGGCTTCCCGCTCTTCCGGCTTCAGCTTCTTCATCTCGTCGCACAGCTCCTCGTCCTTCAGCGTCTTGATGTCGAACTTGGGGTCGCTCTTCATCCGGTCGAGCAGGTCCCAGGCGTCGTTGCGGTACTGCCCGCCGCCCTTCGCCTCGGCCCGCGAGGCCGCGTTCGCCGCCCCGCCCGCCCCCGGTGCCGCCTTGGCCGCGTTCTCGTCCTGCTTCGCCTGGTTCTCCTTCTTGTCTTTGCCCAGTGCGCCGTAGGCCACGTAGGTGGTGTTCAGCTTGCCGCTCAGCTCGGCCAGGTCTTTGTCGAACGGGGTGGCGATCACCTGCTGGCTGGCCTTGTTCTGGTCGATGTTGGCGAACTTGCCGCCGCCCAGTTCGGCCAGCGACTGCCAGCCCGGCGCGATGCTGTCGGTGTTCGGCCCGCAGTAGATGGCGTTGACGATCACGCCCTTCTCCTTCGCCAGCTTGCCCAGGTCGGTGTAGCTGACGCTCTTGTCCTGGTCGGCGTTCTCGTTCCCGCACACGAACACCAGTTTCAGCGCGCCCTTGTCGTCGCTCCACTTCTGGTCGTCGATGGCCCGCTTGCTGACCGTCGTGGCGTACTCCGTGCTCCCGCTGATCTTCAGCCCGGTCAGCTTCTCGTACACGGCGTCCAGGTCGGTGGTCAGGTCGATCTCCTTGCGGATGAACCCGCTGGCGGCGGTGTAGTCGCCGCCGTTCCCGCCGTAGCTGTACACGGCCACCCGCAGCACGGGGGTCGGCTTGATCTTGGCCAGCTCGTTCACCACGTCCCACATTTTCAGTCGGGCGGAGTCGAGCAGGCCGTTCATGCTGCCGGAGCAGTCGAGACAGATGACCAGATCGACCGGCTTGGAGAGTTGGGGGACGGGGGCGGCGGGGCTGATGGCGGCGGTGGCGACGAGCACCACGGCGGCGGCGGACAGGCGGACCAGGGAGTGCATGAGAGGTCTCCGGTGCATTCGACGGGACGGCGGAACGTCGTCCCCCGCCGATTCTAACGAGTGACCGGGTGCTGTGGGTGTAACGGCGGGGTAACAGCGCGTTCGGGTCGCCGCCTGGCAACGCCGGGCGACGGCCGCGCTCGGGGTTGCCTGGCGGCGACCCGAGCGGATTCTCCCGTCTGTGCCGGCTGTTCCGGATTTCCCCAAAGTCCGGCCGCGTGACGGTCGATTTGAAGCATGACGCGACAGTACCGCGGACCATCGACCGTAGCGGGTGGCTCGTCCACCCCCTCGGGACCGAACACTGGGGGGCGGCCTACGGGCCGCTGGGGGAACCATGAAACGAGCAGCCGCCGCCTTCGTGCTGGTGGCCGGTGTGGGCGGGTGCATGACCGCCACCCCCGGCTCCAAGCCGGCACCGACCACCGCCTACCCCGCCGAGACGCGCGGGGCCACACCCGGCAGCAGCCTGAAGCCGGTCGGCAGCCGGCCCGACCCGGGTGTCGTCCAGGCGAACGCCTACGGCGTGAACAAGATGACCGCGGGGGGCGACCCGAACGTCCGCCAGGCGAACTTCGGGAACGGGCCGGGTGCCCTCGACCCGAACGTGTACGGCCCGACGCAGCGGGGCGTCGGCTCCGCGCTCGGCCACGGGGGCATCCTGCCGGCTCCGGGGATGGGGCCGTGGGGGGCGGTGGCGCTGGTGCCGGGCGCGGCCACCGGGCCGGGCGGCGGGGCCGGCGGCATGTACGCCAACGGCCGCACCAGCATCAACTTCGTCAGCACGCCCAGCACGTCCAAGATGCGGGTCGGGTTCCAGACGGCCGGCGGGTTCACCGACGCGCTGTCGGTGCCCCAGCACTACAACTTCGGCCAGGGGAACATCTACCGCCTGCGGCTGAGCGGCATCCCGAACCGCCCGGACGTGGTGTACTACCCGACGCTCGAGGTGTACCCGGCGGCGCGGGAGACCATCACCTTCCTGTCGCACGGCACGGTGCCGGTCGGGTTCACCGACGAAGACTTCGACCAGGTGAAGAACGGGAACATGGTGGTGAAGGTGATCTACCTGCCGAGCGCGGCCAACCAGGACATCGCGGCGGCCGAGGAGATCGTGAGCACCCGCCTCGAACCGGGGGCCGACCCGGTGGCCGAGGCCACCCGCCGCGGCACCGTTCTGGCCGTCGTCCGCATCGGCAACGCCAACCTGGAAAACCCGAACAGCCCGGCCCTCGACTCGCTGGCCGGCTTCGGTGGCGGCATGATGGGCCCGCCCCCCGGTATGGGTGGTGGCGGCGGCATGATGCCGCCGGGCGGCGGCGGCATGAGCATGGCCCCGCCGAAGACGATGCCGACGCCGACGCTCAGCAGCTCTCCGATCCCGCCGGTCAAGATGACCGAACCGAAGCTGGACACGGCCGCCAAGCCGGTTCGCAACGTGCCGGGCGACCTGCCGCCGATCAACCTGCCGACGCCGAAGAAGTGATCCGAAGAAGCAGCAAGTGGGAAGTCGCAAGTGGCAAGTGACGGCATCTCGCGGGTTCCCCGTTCTCGGTGTCGCACCCGGAACGGGGAACCCGTTGGCATTGAATCAGGGGATTCACGCGATGAACCCGACCCTTTCTCTTCTCCTCCCGCTCGCCCTCGGCCAGCCGCCGGCCGGGTCCAACGCCTGCCCGACGCCCGTCGGGTCGGTGGCGACGGTGTCGCCCTCCTCCCCGCTGCCCTGCGGGCCGGGGCCGGGGTTCGTCGTCCCGCCGCACCTGTTGTCGGTGCCCAAACTGCCGCGCGACATCTGCCCGCCCGCCGGCCCCCCCGCCCCGCTGCTGGCCGTCAAGCCGATTCTCGCCGACGGGTACGCGGTGGCCGTCGAAGGCACCGAGCGGGGGTACGACAGCGGGGCGGTGTTCGGCTTCCGCCCCGGCTACGTGTACCGCCTGAAGTTTATCAACACGGCGAACCCGGCCGAGAGCGTGGGCGGCACGCTGGAGGTGCGGGGCAGCATCGTCCCGCGACCGGGCATGAAGTACATGGAGTTCCCGGCCGCCGTCGGGGTGAACAAGACGGACGTGAAGGTCGCACTCGGCGGCGGCATCGTCTCCAAGGTGATCTACCTGGAGAACCCGGAGAAGGCGCTGCCGCTGGAGCAGAAGGCGAACGACCCGCTGGAGGTCGCCGCCGACACCGAGCGGGAGGCGCTCGACCTGGCCCGCGAGGGCGGGCGGGTGGTGGCCGTGCTGCGGGTCGGAGGGCGGGTGCCGACCCGGCAGGAGTTGAGCGAGGCGTACCTCGACGGCACCACGCTGCTACCGGGTGAGTCCGCCCTCGGCCGGCCGAACCTGCCCCCGCCGATGGACTGCACCGCCGTGCCCCTGTACGATCCCATCCTCGGGCCGAAGACGAGCAGCGACGAGTGCTTCCCGAACGGCGGCGACCGCGGCCCGCGGATCGGCATCGGCCCCGGCGGGATTCTGGGCAACCTGGGCGTCACCGACGCGGCGATGGAGTTCACCCGCGGGAGCAAACGCGAGGCGGTGGTGTCGAACGTGGTCTGCCTGTGCGCCCCGCGGTTCGTGGCCCGGCGGGCCGAGAACACCGCCGCCGCGGTGAGCGGCACTTTCACCCCGGCCGAGTTGAAGCAGACGGTCCACCCGAACGTGTTCGTGCAGCGGATCCACGCCGAGGAACTGGTCGGCCGCGAGCGGACGCTCGGCCTGACCACCCGCGTGCGGCCGGGTGCCACGGTGCAGTACCTGATCCTGCAAGAGGTGGTGGGCACCCGCGGGCTGAAGGCGACGGCCGGCACGCGGGCGGCGGCGGAGGTGGCCGTGGTGGTGCAACTGGACGAGATCAGCCTGAGCAACCGGCTGGCGCTGACGAAGGAAGTGGACCCGCCCGGCCCGTACCAGAGCGGGGACGAGATCACGGTGACGTTGAGGTACGCGAACAACACCCGCCAGGAGATCAAGGACCTGGTGGTGAGCGACAGCCTGAGCGGGCGGCTGGAGTACGTGCCCGGCTCGGCCATGGCCGACCGCCGCTCGACGGTGACGACCTCGGACAACGAGGCCGGGGCGAAGGTGATCCGCTTCGACATCCCCGGCCCCATCCCGCCGAACGCCGGCGGCATCGCCGTGTTCAAAGTGCGGGTGCGGTAGTTTTGGCGAACCGGGGGCGTGATCGACCGGGTGGGTTGTTGCCCACCCGCTCACTCCTCCCCGGTTCCATCACTTCACGCCGAACAGTTCGGGCAGGTACTTCACGCTGATGCACCCGTGGTTCAACACCTCCTCGTGGAACTTCCCCAGGTCGAACGCCTCGCCCCGCTGCCGCTGCACCTTCTGCCGCAGTGTGTAGAACGCCATCCGCCCGATGAAGTACGTACTGAGCTGGCAACTGCTCTGCTTCGCCCGCGCGACCTTGCCCACCGCCTCGCCTTCCGTCTGGAAGCCGCGGCCGACGAGCAGCTTCATGGCGTCGTCGTCCGAGAAGTTCGTGCAGTGCATCTTGTGATCCAGAATCGCATTGATGACCGCCCGCAGGTAGAACTTCAACTGGTGCAACCGCAGCGACAAATCCCCGTCGCCGTACCCCTGGTCGAGCATCATCTGCTCGGTGTAAACGGCCCACCCCTCGGCGTACACGCCACTGTAGAGCACCTTGCGAATCAGCGACGGGTGGCGGTTGGCGTACTCCAACTGCACGTAGTGGCCGGGATAGGCTTCGTGAATCGTCAGCACCTGAAGCATCGCGCGATTGTATTCCTTCTGGAAGGCGGTGCGGCGGGCTTCGGGCCAGTCTGATGGCGGCGGGGCGACGGCGTACAGGCTGTTCGCCTTCGGGTCGAGGGCCGGGGCGGGACTCAGGTACGCGGCCGAGAAGCCGCGCTGGAACTCGGGCATCTCGATCACCTGGCAGCGATCCGGGTCGGGCAGGGTGAGGATCTTCTTCGCCGTGATGAACTCCTTGATCTTCGCCACCGTCTTCTTCGCGTCCGAAACGATCTCTTCCGGCTTGCCGTGGTCGTCGCCGAGCTTGTTCAGCACTTTGGCGATGGTGTCGCGGCGACCGGACTCGTCGTCGGGCGGGAGGGCGACACCGGGGAACAGCTTCGACCAGAGTTGCTTGGCGACGTAGTACATCTCGCGCTCGACGCGCACCGCCTCCGCTTCGGCCATCGTGATGACCTCATCGGCGGTGTACCCGGCGTCCAAATCCAGCGTCAGCTTCTTGGCGAAGGCGTCTTTGCCGATCCGCCAGTCGCCGGTGCTCCGCGGCAGAACGTCCTTCTCCAGGAACGTCTGGTACTCCTTGAGCGCGGCGACTGCCTTCTTGCACGGCGCATTCAGCGGGCTGGTGGCCGGGTTCTCCTTCGCCAGCTCGAAGATTTCCTTCTCGTAGAAGCTGATCGCACCGAGGTTCCGCTTGATGGCGATCTCGGTGAGGATCTTCGGCGACTTGCTGAACAGCGCCTTGTCGTTCTTGTCCATCGCCGCGGCGATGAGCTTGGGGACGTATTCGATCCGCTTGGCGGCGTTCTCGACGTTCCGCTCGCGGGGGAGCGTCGATTGCGTGAGCAGGCCGAACACGCTGTCGGACAGGTACGTGCCCATCACCCGCGGGTCGGACTCGAACGGGTCGAGGCCGAGCGCCCACAGGTCGAGTTGCGAGTTGATCGCGTGCTTCCAGATCCGCAGGTCGAGCCTGCCGGCGTCGGTCAGCTTGGCCGTGTCGAACTGGTCGAGTGTGGCCTTCCACTTCTTCGTCTCTTCCCGATCCGCTTTCCGAGCGGTGGCCGACAGGTCGTCGAGGCGGTCGTCGTACTCGTGGTTGCCGCTGGCGGAGGCGAACGACGGGTGTCGTTTGAACTCGGAATCGAGGTACTGCTTGAACAGGTCCGCGAGCGCCTTGTCGTCGGCGACGGCGAGGGTGGGGAGCATGAGCAGGGCGATGAGGGTGAGCAGGCGGGGCATTGGCTGAAGGACCTCAGAATTCCCAGGGCTTACGCCCTGGGCTATTGGCTGTCGTCCCTTCGGGGCGTAGGATCAGAGTCCCGAAGGGTCGACAGCCCATAGCCCAGGGCGGAAGCCCAGGGAAATATGAGGTGCATAAGCCAATGCCCCGCCGGCTCCCGGTCCATCGGATGACCACCGCCCGCCGCAGAATTTTTTTTGCCCAGCCGGCTCCACCAAGCAACGAGTGAAGATGCCGTCAGGCTCACCCGCGGCATCGCCGCGCGGTAAGCCCCCGCCCGCGTTCGGATCTCCCCCGCCGTCAGCACCGGCACCACCGCGCGCAGCTCATGCAGCGCCCGGTTCACCTGCCCCCGCTCCGATTTCGTCAGCTCCGCCAGCCGCGACCCCTGAATTTCCACCAGCGCCTCA
>JANNQE010000760.1:0-27833 GCA_031441625.1 Planctomycetia bacterium | reverse complement strand
CCCCCCCCGGGGGCGGGGGCGGGGGGGGGGGGGCCCCCCCTTTTCACCGGGGGTGGTTCGGGGGCGGCCGCGGGTGGGGGGGGGGGGGCCGCGGGGGCCCCCCCCCCCCCCCGGGGGGGCGCCCACGCCCGCGCTCCCGGTCAGCGGGGCTTCACTACTTCGTCCAAATGCCCTTCATCGGGTACACCGTGGCGGTCTTCACCGTCGCCGTGCCGCCGACCGCGGTGAACTCCACCGACTTGATCTCGTTGCCGCCGTCCTTTCGCGCGGCCGTCTTGTAAACCGCGCCATTTCCCCCGATCACCTCGTACATCGGGCGGTCCACCACCACCCGCACGGTGAACGCCTTGTCGGTCAGCGGCAGCGGAATGCCGTCGAGCGTCTGCTTGGCGGCGTCGTAGGTGAGCGTGTTCG
Organism: Planctomycetia bacterium; assembly: GCA_031441625.1. GTDB lineage: Bacteria > Planctomycetota > Planctomycetia > Gemmatales > Gemmataceae > JALHQU01. The sequence continues at coordinate 27,419 of JANNQE010000760.1, read as the reverse complement.
CGCCGAAGGTGAGCTTCACCTCCTTCGCGTCGCCGGGCTGGATGGCGGCCACGATGTCGAGCAGTTCGCCCCCCTTCACTGACAGCGGCTTGTCAGCGGTGACGACGACGTTCTCGGTCGGCTTCGCCACCCCGCGGAGCGTTTCCAACTCCTTGATCGGCTCGGCGAACAGTCCCACGCCGTCCTTCGTCGCCTTCAGCGTCAACTCGATGGGCAGGCTGAACGCCTGGTTGAACGGCATGTTCGGCGTCTCGATCTGCGCCCAGCCGACCTGGATCACTCGCCCGCCGGGGGCACGGCTGAAGCACTGCGCCGCGTAGAACGCGCCGTGGTGAAGGCGGTGCTTCCCCTTGTGGTCCGGGGTGAACGTCTTGCCGTCGAACGTGCCGACGGCGTACTCGGCGTTCGCCGCCATCAGCACCCACTTCTTGTTCTTCGCGTCGCCGTCCACCGGCAACTCGAAGAACTCCGGGCACTCGTAGTAGCCTTCGATGCGGCTGGCCTTCTCCCACTTCTTCAGGTCGGTGCTGGTGAAGAACTCTGCGTAGTCTTTCTTGTCCGTCTTGGTGTACACCGCGATCACCCAGTGCTTGCCAGGCTCGTACCACACCAACTTCGGGTCGCGGCCCTCGTCCTTGCGTTTCCCGATGACCGGGTTGCCGTCGATCATTTTCCAGGTGCGGCCCTTGTCGGTACTCACGGCCAGCGCCTCACCCGCCCCGGTGTCGGTGAACGCCGCCACCATCGCGTCCTTGCCCCACCCGCCGCTGTTCGCGGTGTCGATGTTCGCGCTGCCGCTGAAGCACAGGTCCTTCGCCATCGTGCGGGGGTACAGGGCGTAGGGCAGTTCCTCCCAGTGAATCAGGTCTTTGCTGACCGCGTGGCCCCAGTACATGTTCGCCCACTTCGTTCCGAACGGGTTGCTCTGCCAGAACAGGTGGTACTCGCCGTCGTGGTACACCATGCCGTTCGGGTCGTTATTCCACCCCTTCAACTGGCTGAACCGGAGTTGCGGACGGAGCGTCTCCTGATACAGCGGCTGCGAGTAGCGGAGGGTCACGTCGTCCGACCCGACGATGGTGTCGAGTGCCTTGCTCTCTTCGGGGATCTTCTTGGCGGTAATCGTGACCTGCTTGCCGGCGAACGCCGACACGTCCAGGTGCGCCAGCCAGTCGGACTTCTCATTCGCCAGGTTGATGTCGAAGTTGTGAACCATCTTGCCGTCGATCTCGATGGTCATCCGCACCGGCTTGGCCTTGTTCGAGATCGGGAGGAGCAGGTACTTCTTCTCGACCTTCACTTCGCGGGTGCGGTCCACCAGTTTCACCACCTTCGCCTCGTTCCCGTCTTTCGTGTCGCTCTGGACGATGTGATCGACGTTGATGTGGCCCCACCCGCCGGTCGCCTTGTCCACGATCTGAAGCGTCACCTCCTTGCCCTTGAACTCCTTCACGTCCCAGAAGACGGCCGACAACTCTTCGCTCCCGCCCGACTCGGTGTTCGGCCCGGTGGCGGTGCGGACCACCTTGCCGTCGAGCAGCAGGTTCACGCACGTCTGACCGGCGTGCCCGCCGCCGCCGATGAGGAAGTTGAAGTAGTCGCGTTCGACCTTGAACTTGGGCGAGGTGAGTGTGCCGGTGCTGGTGTCGCCGCCCGCGAAGCTGTTCACCAACCCTTTGCCTTTGAACCCGCTCACCGGCATCTGGTTCGGCAGCGTCCCGCGCGCCGGCTTGTCGCCGAACGCCTTACCTTCCACCTTCCAGTCGCCGTAGCTGTCGCCTTCGAAGTCCGCGATCAGGATGTCGGGATCGGCCGCGAGAACCGGCAGGGTCCACAACAGAAGCGAGGCGAGAGCGCGCATCCGAAACCCTCGAAATGAAAGGGAGCGCAGGCGTCCCGCCCGCATCGGAAAGAGCGGGCGGGACGCCCGCGCTCCCGTGGTCGTGGTCGTGGTCGTCCCTCACCCCTTCTTGCCGTACTTCGTCTCGGGCACTTCGGGCGAGTCCGGGTCGAACCACGCCGACTCGAAGGTGATCTGCTGCTTCTTGTCCATCGCCATGTTCGCCGTGAGCGCCAGAATCGCGTCGGCCATCGCCACCTCGCCGTGGCAGCGGGGCAGCATGTCGGCGTGCTTCATCTTGCCGTCCACCTTCTCGTAGCTGACCGGCTGCTTCGCCTCCTTCCACCGCCGCACGCAGTAGGCGAAGTGCTCCATCTCCTGGCGGTAGCCGCGGATGTCGGTGTCCCAGGCCGGGCCGCCCGGCCCCTTGGTAATGCTCGGCCCGCCCGCCCCGCCCCAGGTGCTGGCGGCTTCCAGCACGGGCTTCTTGCCGTCGGCCGCCGTCACCTTCACGCTCGTGTCCTTCCCGCCGCTGCCCGCCTTGCCCGGCTCCATCTCCTTGAACAGGTAGGCGCTCGCCTCCTTCTCGACGATGAGCGTACCCTTGCTGCCCATCAGGCACTCGCCGTAGTCCTCGAACCCGTTCGTGTTGAACGACGAGTACGTGACGACCACGATGTCGTTCGGGTTGGTCTGCGGGTGGTACTTCTTGCCGGGGAACTCGTAGGTCATGAACACGCCGTCTTCGCTCTCGCGGGCGTTCGGTCCGGTCGGCTTCGCCTGCCGCGAGTCGCCGTAGAAGTATTGCCCGCCCACGCCGGTCACGCGGAGCGGATGCACCTTGCCCAGGAAGATGCTGCTGGCGTCGAGTTGGTGGCTGCCCAGTTCGGCCATCAACCCGCCGCCGGTGCGGTCGAAGCACCGCCACCGCACCAGTTCTTCCAGGCTCTTGTACGGCGGCGTGAACGCCTGCACCTTGGCGTCGTCCAGGGTGTCGGCGTCGATCTTGTAAATCGGCGGGTACCAGCCGTCGCGGAGTTCGGGCAGCTTGAACTTGGCCGGGTCGGCGATGGCCTTCGCCCCCGTCACCTTCTTGGCGGCTTCGGCGTCGAACGGCCACGAGTTGTTGCGGTGCCAGAGGGCTCGGATGTGCTTGACGTCGCCGAGGACGCCGTCGCTCACCAGTTCGGCGGCGTGGGCGTACAGCAGGCTGTAGTGCCGCTGGTGGCCGATGCTCAGAAGTACGCCGTTCTTCTTGGCCGAGGCGATCATCTCCTTGCACTGGCCGATGGTGCGGGCCATCAGCTTCTCGCACAGCACGTGCAGGCCGGCTTCCATGCACTTGACGGCGATGTCCTTGTGGGTGAACAGTGGGGTGGCGATGACGACCGCGTCGAACTCCACCTCCTTGTCCGCCCGCGCCTTCAGCAGTGCGTCCACACTGTCGTAGCTCTTGATCTCCTTCGCGTCCTTGCCGTAGATCTTGTTCAGTCCCTTCCGCGGGCCGTTCGGCTCGCCCTCGAAGATGCGGGCCGTGTTGTACGGCCGCACGTCGCACACCGCCACGAACTGGTTGTACTCCGGGTTGTGCTCGCCGATGAGCACCCCGCCCTCGTCGCCGGTGCCGATGAGTGCCATGCGAACGGGCTTGTTGCCCTTCCACTGGTCATACCCGAAGTAGACCGCGGCACTCACCGGGATGATGGCGGCACCGGCGGCGGCCGCCTTCAGGAAGGTGCGGCGGTCGGGGTCTTTCTGCGCTGCACCCAGGTCGGCACGCGCCTGGTTAAAGTTGCGATGGCCGATCGCCTTTTCTTCGTCGGAGAGTTTCGTGGACATGAGGAGGCTCCGGAGTTGGGGAGGAGTGTTCGGTCTCGTCCCAGGGCTGACGCCCTGGGCTACATCCGACGGCCGCTCCGCGGCGGGTGTTTGCTATGTCTTGCGTCCCGGAGGGACCGCCGGCCGTAGCCCAGGGCGTCAGCCCTGGGGAGTGGCGGGTGGCTTCTTGCCCATCAGCTTGTACCACGCGAAGTCGATGAGTGCATCCAGACCGAGCCAGCGGCCGGTCGGGTGGCACAGCACCACCAGCAGGGCGACGGCCTCGATCAGGTTCTTGTTGATGAAGAGCGGGTTGCCCTCGCTCGGCGGCGGGGGCGGCAGCCACGGCCACGGCGGGGCGGCGAAGTAGGTCATCACCAGGAAGCCGATGCCGGCCACGCACCACAGGCGTGTGAACAGGCCGAGCAACAGCCCCACGCCGATGGCGGTGATGCCGTACTTAGCGAGCGTGTCGAGCAGTTGAATCGGCTTCTCGGCGGCGGGCGGGTCTTCGATGCCAGCGTCCTTCTTCAATTCGACGAGGAAGTCGTCGGTCGCTTTGGCGAGGTCGGCCTTGGCGGCGTTCAGGTCGGCTTTGACGGCGGCGGTGCGCTTCACCTCCAGGCCGTTGCCGGTGCCCAGGTCGTACTTGGTGCGTTCGTTCCGCTCGGTGTAATCCTTCTCCAGCACCGCGATGTAGTCTCGCCACTCTTCAGGGGTCGCGGGGGTGTCGCCGGTGATGGCTTTGAACTTGGCGTCACGAGTGGTGACACCATACACCCACGAGGCGTACTCGGCCCGCATGGCACGCCCGCTTTCGGACAGGCGGAACACGCGGTACGCCGCCGCCAACGCTTTGCTTCGCGCCGCCGCCACGGGTCCAGCGTCCACCGCTTTCACTGGTGCCACCCCGAACACCACCGCGTTCGGCAGTTGCTTCTCGGTCAGTTCCGCCGCCACCTTCGCTTCCGCCGCCTTCAACGCCTCGTCTGTCTTCTGCTGCTCCTCGGTCGCCCTCGGGAGCGTCGCGTCAGCAGACTTCTTCAATTCCTCATTCACCACGTCCGGGCATAGGTCGGCTTGCTGATCGGCGGGCAGCGCGGCGAACTCCGCCGCGGTCAGTTCCTTCTTCTTCGCCAGCCGCTTGGTGTAGTCTGTTTCTGGGTCGCGGATGAACTGCTTGCGGGCGATCTCCGCGCCCGGCCCGTCGCCCACGTTGAAATAGTTGGCACTGGAGAACGGCCGGTTCGTGTCGGTCTCTCCGAGCATTGTCGAGTTAATTTTGTGCAGCCCCTCGAAGCAAAAGTGCCAGCCGATGGCCAGCCGGAGGGCGAGCAGGGCGAACACCCGCGGCTGCCACTTGTTCTGCGCCGTGGCCACGAACAGGGCGATGAGCACGCCCACCAGCCCGACGTAGACGGCGATGTTCAGCGGAGAGAGGGGCATGGGAGAGGATTCTGGGTGAACCGGCGGCGTCAGCCGCCAGGGTGGTCATCGAACCCGGCGGCTGACGCCACCGGTTCACGGAAGGCGGGCGGGTCGTACTTCGACGCCGGCAGGTGGTGCGTGGTCGGCGTGTCGGCGTCGGCCAGCAGCACCGCTCGCAGGTGGTCGCGGGTGCGGCAGTATTCGGCCGTCCACGTCGGCCCGGCCACGAAAAACGCCGTGCTGATGGCGTCGGCGTCGGCAGCAGTTGGGGCGATGCAACTGGCGCTACGGGTGCCGAGTACCGGCCGGCCGGTGCGGGGGTCGAGCACGTGCCCGTACCTCCGTCCGTTGTACTCGAAATGCTGGTAGGTGTCCGCCGACGTGCCGAGCGCTTCGTCGTCCAGGTACACACTTCCTAGCGTGCGGCGGTCGTCGTGCGGGTGGCGAATGCTCACCCGCCAGCCGCGGAAGTCGGTCGGCGGACAGCCGACCGCACGCACGCTACTCCCGCCGGCGTGTAGCAAAGCTGACCGTATCCCGAACTCGGTTCGCAACAACTCGGCCGCATGATCCAGGGCGTACCCTTTGCCGACGGCCCCGAGGTTCAACTCGACGCCCGGCCGGGCGAACCGCACTTGTCGCGTCTCCGCATTCAAGATGACGTGCCGGAAGCCGGTGCGAGCCATCGCCGTGTTCAACTCGGTGCCGGTCGGGATTCGTCCTTCTCGCTTGTAGAAGCCCCAGCACTTCACGAGCGCCCCGCACGCCACGTCGAACGCCCCTTCTGTGTCTCGTGTGAGCGTGGCACACCGTTGCAACAGGGCGAACAATTGCGGTTCCAGTCCGTCGGCTCGCCATGTGGCGTTCAGTCGGCTGATTTCGCTCGTGTCGCGGTACACCGTCATCTGCTCTTCGAGTTGGTCGATCAGGTCGAGCGCCGCTTCCGCCGCTTGAAGGGCGTTCGGCGTGCCGTACGGAATGGCGATCTCGAAGGTGGTCGCCATCGCCCGCCGGCTGACCCGGAGCAACGCCAACTGTCCGGGCGGGGGTGGGGCCGGGGCGAACGGGTCGATCACGAGCATGACCCCATGCTAGCAATCGGGGTGGCTGTGCCGAATGGGGCCGTCATACTGTAAGTGCACACCGGAGGCAACCGATGCCCAGCCCGTTCCCCGGCATGGACCCGTGGCTCGAACAGCGGGGCGTTTTCCCCGGCTTCCACAACCGCGCCATCGCCTACCTGAGTGAGGCGCTGAACGCCGTCCTCCCCCGCCCGTACTACGCCGACATCGCCACGCGGGTGGTGATCGAAGGGGATGGCGAGCCGGGGGTTCGGGAGCCGGACGTGGGGGTGTTTCACCCGGATCGGACGACCGGAACGGGTGGGGTGGCGGTGGCCGACCCGGCGGAAGTGCGGGCGGTGGTGGTCCACGTGCCGCGGGACGAGATCACCGAATGGCTGGTGGAAGTGCGGTCGGCGGAGGGGGGCGACCGTCTGGTGACGTGCCTGGAGGTGCTCAGCCCGTCGAACAAGGGGGTTGACCGCACGACGTACCGGCGGAAGCAACGGCAGTTGATCGAGCGGCGGGTGAACCTGGTGGAAGTGGACCTGCTCCGCGGCGGGCCGCACTCCACCGCCGTGCCGCTCGCTCAGGCACGGCAGGCGGCCGGGCCGTTCGACTACCACGTGTGCGTCTACCGGCCGGAGGAGCCGGAACAGTTCGAGGTGTACCCGATCCGCCTGCCCCAGCGGTTGCCGGTCGTCCGCGTGCCGCTGCGACCCGACGCCGGGCCGGTGAGCGTGGACTTGCAGGCGGTGTGCGACCGCGCCTACGACGTGGGCAACTACGACCGCCGCCTGCGGTACGCCGACCCCGCCGACCCGCCGCTGACGCCCGAGCAGCAGGCGTGGGCGGACGGTATCCTGAAGGCGAAGGGCATCATCCCGACCGTGTGAGGGAACCACCGATGGCGTTCAGCGATTTCACCCTGGCCGACCTGCCGACGCAGTTGGGCCTGACTCTGGTCGAGGCGGACGACCTGCACGCGGCCGTGCCGGAAGTCCCCCTCTCCCCGCTCGGACTCCAACTGCTCCTCCAGCGGAACCTGCCGCTCGCCGTGGCCGCCACCACCGAGAAGTCGAAGAGCGAACTGTTGACCGCCCCGCTGATGGTGGAGGTGCGGGAGGCGCTGCACCGGCGGGTGAGCTACTTCTCCGGCAATGAGTTCACCATCGACCGCCTTCGCGGACTGAGCGGCGCGTGCGACTTCCTCATCTGCAGATCTCCGATGCAGTCGGTGATTCAATCCCCCGTCACGGTGGTTGTGGAGGCGAAGAACGACAGCATCGCGTCCGGGCTGGGGCAGTGCGGGGCGGAGATGGTGGCCGCCCGCATCTTCAACGAGCGGGCCGGCAACGTCATCCCCGTCATCCACGGGTGCGTGACCACTGGCATCCTGTGGCGGTTCCTCACCCTGGAAGGCGACCGCCTCACAATCGACTTCACACAGTACGCCCTGCCGGATCACCTGAGGAAGGTGTTCGGCATCCTGGTGGCCGCCGCCCGAGGGCCGGAGGCATGACCGAAGACGAGGCGTTCATCCGCACGATTGTGGACCGGCCGGGCGACGACCTGCCGCGGTTGGTGTACGCCGACTGGCTGGACGAGCGGAACGACGAGCGAGGTAGCTACCTGCGAACTGAGATGGAGTTGGTTCGAAATGACGACTTTGGCGGCTTGGAGGCGCTCCGCCGATCACTCGTGACGATCGCAGACTTTGACGTCGTTTGGGCCGCCCGCGTCTCCCGTCCGCCGGCTGGAGTGTGTTGCGACCACTTGCGGATCCGTGATTGCGGGCCGTGTTCGGCCGAAGACCTCACGGGCGTCGAGGCGGAACTCGGAGCGAGCTTGTCGCACGATCTGGTGGCGTTCGTGCAGAACTACAACGGCGGCAGCGAGTGGTCGCGGATCGTTCTGCCGAACGGCGGGGGGCGGTTCGACTACACCCTCGACTGGTTCGTCCGCGGGGTGAACACCCCCGCCGGGTCTGGGGTGACGCTTCTCGAACAGTCGCAAGAATTCTGGGAGCAAGAGTTTGACTTGGAGGCGGAAGCCGCACTCGCTCCCACGCTCCTGCCGTTCGGCTGCATGAACGGGTTGCTCTTGTTCGAGCGGATGACCACCGACGACGCCGGGGCGATCGGGATTTGCGACGTCATTGATGGCGAACTTAGCCAGATGCGGCGACTCGCCCCCAACCTCGCGTCGTTCCTCGATATGTTGGCGTTACGCGCTCGTTGACCCACGTACTTCCTCCATCAAGGCGACGACTCGTCCATGAACAACACCCAATCCACCGACCTGATCTTCGACATCTCCAAGTCCGGGCGGCGGTGCCACCGGCTGCCGGGGTGCGACGTGCCGACGAAGCCCGCCGCCGAACTGCTGCCCAAGCGGTTCCTCGCGGATCAGCCGCCGCCTCTGCCCGAGGTCGGCGAGATCGACCTGATCCGCCACTACATGAACCTGTCCGCCCGGAACATGTGCATCGACACCAACTTCTACCCGCTCGGAAGTTGCACGATGAAGTACAACCCGAAGCGGCACGAGCGGATCGCCGCCGATCCGGGGTTCGCCAACCTGCACCCGCTGCAAGACGACAGCACCACCCAGGGGATGCTGGAACTGCTGTACGGCATGCAGGAGTACCTCAAGGAAATCTCCGGGCTGCCGGCCATCAGCCTGCAACCGGCGGCAGGTGCCCAGGGGGAACTCACGGCGTTGTTCGTCGCCGCCGCTTACTTCAAAGACAAGGGCGAAACCCACCGCCGCAAGGTGCTGGTCCCCGACTCCGCCCACGGCACAAACCCGGCGAGCGCGGCACTGGCCGGGTTCGAAACCGTCACGATCAAGAGCGGGTCGAACGGGCTGGTCGATCTGGAAGACCTGAAGGCGAAGCTCGGCGACGACACCGCCGTGTTCATGATCACTAACCCGAACACGCTCGGCCTGTTCGAGACGCAAATCGAGACCATCAGCGAGTTGGTTCACGCCAAAGGCGCGCTGATCTACTTGGACGGCGCGAACATGAACGCCATCCTCGGCATCACCCGGCCGGGCGACTTCGGCGCGGACATGCAGCACTACAACGTCCACAAGACGTTCACCGGGCCGCACGGCGGCGGCGGGCCGGGCAGCGGGCCGATCACCGTCCGCGACTTCCTCGCCCCGTACCTGCCGGCCCCCATCATCAAGAAGGACGGCGAGCGGTTCTTCCTCGACTTCAACATGCCGAAAAGCATCGGCCGTGTCCGGAGCTTCTTCGGCACCATCGGCATCCTCTTCCGCGGGTACTGCTACATCCGCACGCTCGGCCCGGACGGGTTGAAGGACGTGAGCGAGCAGGCGGTGCTGAACGCCAACTACCTGCGGGCGCGGGTGAGCGAGGGGTACGAGATCCCGCACCCCGGCCCGTGTATGCACGAGTTCGTGGCCACCGCCCGCGGGCTGGTGCGGGAGAAGAAGGTGCGGGCGATGGACGTGGCCAAGCGGCTGCTCGACTACGGCTATCACGCCCCGACGGTCTACTTCCCGCTGGTGGTGCCCGAGGCGCTGATGATGGAGCCGACCGAGACGGAGAGCAAGGAGACGCTCGACGCCTTCGCCGATGTGCTGCTGAAGATCAAGGGTGAAGACGCGGAACTGGTGCGAACCGCCCCACACACGCACGTCATCAGCCGGGCGGACGAAGTGAAAGCCGCGAAGGAGCCGATCCTGCGGTGGACGCCGAAGCACACCTAAACCGGGGAGAGCGGAGTCGTGACGAATGGCGCGAGCGTGGTGCAAAAGGAGTGGTAGCCGATCACCGATCCGTACATCCCCCTGTTCCCCCCGCGTTGACGTGGTCGGCCGAAGGGCGAGCCGCGGGAGTACAATGCCCGCACCCCGGAGGGCGGCGTCATGGCGTTCAGCGAGTTCCAGTACCCGACCGTGCTCAGCCAGTTGGGGCTAACGTGGCGGTCGGCGGTGAGCCTGTTCGCGGCCGTGCCCACGCTCGCCCCCACCCCGGCCGTCCGCGAGTTGCTCGCCGCCTTCGGCCCGCTCGCCACCACGGTGAACACCGAGAAGGCCCGCAGCGAGTGGATCACCGCCTTGGTGCTGGGCGACTGCTGGACGCGGTACGGCGGGCAGATCGGCCTCTACTCCGGGGTGGACTTCCAGGCCGACCCCGCCGCCCGGCTGACCGGGTTCTGCGACTTCCTCATCACCCGCGCCCCGCACCAGCCGGACATCCAGCCGCCGGCGGTGGTGGTGTTCGAGGCGAAGCGGAACGACATCACCGACGGCCTCGGCCAGTGCATCGCCGGGATGGTGGGGGCGCAGCGGTTCAACGCCCGCGCCGGCCGCCCGGCGGGGGTGGTGTTCGGGTGCGTCACCACCGGCAGCCTGTGGAAATTCCTGCAACTCGACGGGCCGACGCTCACCTTCGACCTGACCGAGTACACCCTGCACGACCTGCCGCACCTGCTCGGCATCTTCACCCACATGATCGGCCCCGTTCCGCCCGCCGCCTGACCCCCGCCAACGCCCCCGCCGGGAGGCCCTCCGTGCTTCGCCCCCTCCCCCCTCCGACTCTCTGCGAGAGTCGGCCACCCGTGCCGGCGGGATCACGTCGCGCCGTTCGCCTGTTGCATTTTCCGCCGGCTGGTTGAGATCCCACCGGCGGACTCACGTCGCGCCGTTCGCCCGGACTCGGAACCGGCGGACTGACGTCGCGCCGTTCGCCTTATCCAGGGAGCAGCAGTCGGAAGCCGATGCTCCCGTTACGGAGCGTCGGCTCGATCCTGATGCGGTAGGCGGCGCGGCAGAAGTTGGCGCGGCGGTAGTGCCAACCGCCGCCACGCAGCATTCGATACTTTTGTTCACTATCTGTACAAATGGGGTCATCCTTCGGCGAGCGGGCGTAAAACCCGGCGTCGTACCAGTCCTCGCACCACTCCCACACGTTGCCGATCACGTCGGCCAGCCCCCACGGGTGCGGGAACTTCTTCGCGTAGCTGCCCACCGGGGAGGTCTTCTGGAGGTATGGCCCCTTCGTGGTCGTGCCGTAGGGGTGGTTGCCGTCGATGTTCGCCTGCGTGCCGTTCAGTTCCGTGCCCCAGTAGAAGGGCGTCGTCGTTCCCCCGCGGCAAGCGTACTCCCACTCGGCTTCCGTCGGCAACCGCACCGCCTGGCCGGTCAGTTCGAGAATCTTCTTGCAGAACGCCTGGGCGTCGTCCCAACTCACCTGCTCCACCGGCAGGTTGGCCCCCTTGAAGCTGCTGGGGTCCGTGTTCATGACCGCCTTCCACTCCGCTTGCGTCACCGGGTGAACGCCGGCGTAGAACCCCTTCGTCAGCCGCACCTCGTGCTGCTGCTCGTCGGAACTGCGATCCTTCTCCGTACTCGGACTACCCATCTGAAACGTGCCCGGCGGGCACCACGCGAACGCCATCTTCACTCCGCCGGGAAGTTCGAGCGAGTACGGGTCGCCGGCCTTGCGGACCGGCTTCGCCGCAGGCACCACCAGTTTCGGCTCGGCACCGATGAGCGGAACGAGAGGGACGACTGCCCCCCCACCCGGAACGCTGCGCGTTCCGACCTCCCCCACAAGGGGGGAGGTGGGTGTTGGCTTGTCCGCTTCGGCCACCGACGGCGACACGCCAGCCACCCCCACCTCCCCCCTTGTGGGGTAGGTCGCCGGAGGTCGCGGAGCGAACCCGGCGGGTGGGGGGACTGAAACCAGCTTCGCCGGGTTCTCCATCGCCTTCAGTGCGTCCCGCAGTTCGCGGCCGGACTTCGGTCGGTCGTCCACGTCGTCGGATGCGGAGTTGACGAGCTGTTCGGCCAACTCGTCCGGCGCGCCGGCCTTTCGCAACACCTTGCCCGCGTTCGTGCCGGGGCTGGCGTCGAGCTTGCCCGTGAGCATCTGGTAGCCGATCACCCCCAAGGCGTGGACGTCGTCCCGCGGATCGAGGGTGTGCCCCACTTTCCGCTGTTCGGGGCTGGAGTAAATCGGGGTGTGCGCGCCGTGGATGGAGGTCGGGCGTCGCCCGCCGCGGGTCAGGCCGTCGTTCGCCTCCTGCGCCACCGCGCCGATGCCCAGGTCGGTGATGCGGAAGGCACCGGTGGTGCTGCACACCAGCACGTTGGCCGGCTTCAGGTCGCCGTGAACCACCTTCGCCTTGGCGTGCAGGAAGGCCACGCCGTCGCAGATTTGGCCCAGCGCTTTCAACACGAGTGTCAGCCGTTCGGCGGGCGGTTTGCCGTCGAGTGCCCGAACCCACTCGGCCAGCGTCACCCCGTCCACGAACTCGAACATGATCCACGGGATGGGGCCGTCCAGATCGACGTTGATGAGCGGCACGAGGTTGTCGTGCCGGCCGGCCGACCGCACGCGGTCGATCAGTTCGGCCTCGTGAACCAGAGCCCGGCCGGACTCTCCGGGGAAGAACTTGACCGCCCCGACCAGGGACGCGAACTTGGTGTGGCGGGCCAGCCACACCTCGCCGAACCCGCCGCGGCCGAGCTTCCGCACCAGCACCCAGCCGGAGATGCCGGGCAGCGCCACACCGGGGCGAAAGCCGAGCGGCGGGGGCGGCAGCACCTTCGCCACGTCGTCGGGGGTGTCGAGCGGGAAGTGGTGCGGCACGGTGGTGCCGGTCGGGTCGTCGGGCCGGGCGAGCGCCTTGCGGGGGCGGTCGGCACGTCCTCGATGAACAGCTTCAGGTCGATGATCTCGTCATCGGTTGGACGCGCGGCGGCGGGACGGGCGGTGATCGCCAACCGCACGGCCTCTTCGACGTGCGCCTTGATGACCTCCGGACTCATCAGGCCGGCGAGCTTTTCAATGTCGGCGCGGAGTTGCTGCTTCTCGTTCTTGTCTTGCCGCTTATCCAGCCACGCCTTCGCCATCCCCCACAGGCCCTTGCCCCACCCGACGGCGTCGTCGGGTTTGACGTTCGACAGCCAGTGCGAGCCGTTCTGCCAGGCGGCGTCGGCCATCTGTCGGAAGAGTTCGACGAGGTGTAGGTCCACGACGGCTCCCGAGTGTGACAGCTTTCAGAGTATTCGTCGGACGGGGTGTCGCCATTTGACCCGGTGTCCGATTCCGACGCGAATTGTGCGAATTCGCCGTAAGTGCTTGGCCGGCATGGGATCTTCTTCGTTCAGGGCATGATTCCACGGGAGGGTGGGGGGAGGTGGAAAGAACCATCCGCGGGGGTGGCACGGGGCAGAAGCCGCCCGGCTCGTGCGGCCTATACTGTCCGCTCCCGCCGCGGGCCGAACACATGGTCGAATCGCTCGCCGAATACATGCCGTACTGGGCCGCCGTGCTGCTGACGGCGGTCGTCGCGGCGACCGTGCTCATCGGGTTCGTCGGCGTGTCAGCGTTCCTGTACATCTGGGCCGAGCGGAAGGTGTCCGGCCGCATTCAAGACCGCCTCGGCCCGACGCGGGTCGGTCCCTTCGGGCTGCTGCAATCGCTCGCCGACGGCATCAAACTCATCACGAAGGAAGACACCGTCCCCGACGGGGCCGACAAGTTGCTCTTCCGCATCGCCCCGTACCTCGCCTTCTGCGCGTCGTTCACCGCGTTCTTGGTGCTGCCGTTCGGCCACAACTTCGTGGCGGTCGAGCTGCCCACCGCCGCGTTCTTCCTGCTCGCCGTGCTGAGTGTGGAAGTGTTCGGCGTGATGCTGGCCGGGTATTCGAGCGGCAGCAAGTGGGCGATGTTCGGCGGCATCCGCGAGGCCGCTCAAGTGGTCAGCTACGAGGTGCCCCGCAGCCTGTGCGTGGTGGTGCCGGTGTGCGTGATGGGCACACTCAACCTGAACGAGATGGCCAAGCAGCAGGGTGAGTGGTTCTGGAACTGGACGGTGTTTCACGACCCGTTCAACTTGGTGGCGTTCGTCGTGTTCTTCATCACGGCGACGGCCAGTTGCAAGCGAGCACCGTTCGACCTGGCCGAGGCCGAGAGCGAGCTAGTGGCCGGCTTCCACACCGAGTACAGCGGGTTCCGGTGGAGCGTCTTCTTCCTGGCCGAGTACGCCAGCATGTTCGCGGTCAGCGGGCTGGCTTGCCTGCTGTTCCTGGGCGGGTGGCACACCGGCTTCCTGCCGTTCGAGCCGACCGAGCAGCTCGGCGTGTGGGGCGGCAACGCGCTGAACGCGGCGGTGTTCGTGGGCAAGGGTTCGGTGCTGGTGCTGGTGATGATGTGGGTGCGGTGGAGCCTGCCGCGGCTGCGGATCGACCAGGTGATGACCACCTGCCTGAAGTACTTCCTGCCGATCGCGTGCGTCCTGCTGGTGGGCGTGTGCGCGTGGCAACTGTGGCTTCAGCCGTACATCGGCGGGGTGACGAAGTACGTGCTGGGCGTCGGCTCGCTGCTGTTCGGCGTGGGCGTGTTCGGGGCGGCGGTGTTCGGCAAAGGTGCCCCGCACGGGAGTGGTGAAGGGGTGTGGACCATGCCGGGGCGAGCGGGGGGCGTTAGCCCCCTGGTATCGGCCAAAGAACCTGGGGGCTGACGCCCCCCGCTCGCCCATCATGTCTTCGCCCTCTCACCGAATCGCTCGTGGAGTGCCGCCGCACCCGCGGCCGTCACCGCGTTCTCTTTCACGCTCAAGTCCATCACCTGGTTCAAATGTGGCGAGCGGGCGAGGGCGAACGCCCCGCGGTCGGTGATGCGGTTCCGCCAGAAGTCGAGGAACGCCAAGTTGGCGGCGAACGGCGATGCGGCCAGCGCTTCGACACCGTCGTCGCCCACCACGTTCTCTCGCAGTACCAGCTCACGGAACCGCAACAGGTGCTCACTCGCGGCGATTGCTTTCAGCCCTTCGTCGCCGATGCGGTTCATCATCAGGTTCAGCCGCGGGCCGTACATGTGCGCGAACAGCGGCGACTTGGTGAGGGCGTTGACTGCCACGTCCGAAATGGCGGTGTTCGGGAACTCCACCCGGCGCAGGGTGTGTGCCAACCCGGACCCGCACAGGGCCGCCATGCCGCCGTCCCCGATGGGGCTGGCCAGCAGGTTCAGGTGGGTGAGATTGCCGAGGTGCGGCGAAGCCGCGAGCGCCCGCAGACCGGCTTCGGTGATCGGGCCGAGGTCGAGCGACGAGAGCGCGGTGAACGGGGCCGACGCCACGACCTCGGCGGCCCGCGTGACGGTGTCGCTCGGTAACGCCAGATGGACCAGCGCCGACACGTCGGCGCGGGCGACTTCCTCGACGACCTCGTGGCTGGCCGCGCCGCGTTGGACGGTCAGTGATCGGACGGCCGTGAAGTTCGACGAGACGGCCAGGAGTTCCAGTTGCTTCCGCCACGCGGTCGGGTCGGCACCGGCGTACCCGACGTTCAGCCCGACCCGCCCGTGCAGTTCGTCCGGGAAGTCCGCCTTCACGAACCATTCGACGGTGGTGAAGATGAAATCGACCTGTTCCAACCAGTGCAGGTCGGGCGACCGCAACCACGCGCGCAGTTCTCGCCGTTCGACCATCTCGGCCGCGTTGCTCAGCCGCATCAGCCCGCGCACCCACCGATAGTATGGCGGGTACGGGCCGGTGAAGTGGCCGCGATACTGAGGGCGGGGTGGCATCATCGCCTCGGCCGCCCGCTGATACCGGCCCGACCACTCGCTCTCTTGCTCCGACAGCAGCTCCGCTTCTCGCTTCTTCAGTCCGCGGATGCGGGCCACGTCCGCGCTCGGGTGGCTCACCTCCACCTGAATGCGGACGAACTCGGCGCGCTCCGGCTGGCCGTTCTCGTCCAGCCAGTCGGCCAGCACCAGCCGCGGCAGGTCGTCGGCCGGACGTGCCCGGCACGCGGCGAGGAGGGCAACCAGTTCGGGCGGGGCAGGTGTCACGAGATTCCGTCCGGCGGCTTGCTGACGCGGGGGTGTCGGCTTATTCCATAACCCACGCGGTTCGGTCAAGACATTCTAGCCGGTGTCGCCCATGAATCTGGCGGTGGTGCTGTTCGCGGCGGTGGCGGCCGTGACCGCGACGGGAGCGGTCGGGGTGGCCGCGTCGCGCAGCATGGTGCGGGCGGGCGTCTGGCTGCTGTTCACCCTGGTGGGCGTGGCCGGGGTGTACTTCCTGCTCGGGGCCGAGTTCTTGGGGGCGGCGCAGCTCATCGTGTACGTCGGCGGCACGCTCGTGCTGGTGGTGTTCGGGGTGATGATTACCAACCAGGGGCCGTTCGCGGTGCTGGCCACGAAGCGGATGGAGTGGGTGATCGGCGGGGTGCTCGCGGCCGGGTTGTTCGCCCTGCTGGTGAAAGCGAGCCTGAACATCGCCACGCCGCCGCAACCCTTGGATGTCATTTCGCCGACCGTGAGCGAACTCGGCATGTCGTTCCTGGGCATCGAGGAGGGCGGCAAGAGCTACCTGTTGCCGTTCGAGATCGTGTCGGTTCACCTGCTGGTGGTGCTGATCGCGGCGGCATATTTGGCGCGGGCGAAAAGACGGGTGGGAGAAAACCTACCCCCCCCGGCCCCCCCTTCCTCCCAGGAAGGGGGGGAGGTCGGCAGTTCTACTCACCCTTCCCTCTCAGGGAGGGGGGCTGGGGGGGCAGGTTTGCCGCAAGCACCGGAGGCCCACTCGTGAATGAACTCGGCCTCACGCCGTTCCTGTTGCTCGCCGCATTCCTCTTCTGCTGTGGCATCTTCTGCCTGGCGACGAAGCGGAACGCGGTCGGCATCCTGATGGGCGTCGAACTCATCCTGAACGCGGCGAACGTGAACCTGGTGGCCGGCGCCCGGTTCATCCCCGAGTTGCGGCTGGAAGGGCAGGTGTTCGCCCTCATGGTGGTGGTGCTGGCGGCGGCGGAAGCGGCGGTAGCCCTGGCCATCTTCCTCAACTTCTACAACAACCACGGCTCCGCCGATGTGGAAGCGGCGAAGGAGTTGAGGGGCTAATGTTCGACGTGTCCGCACACCCCGGCCGGCTGTTCGCCCTCGCCACCCTGCTGCCGCTGGTGCCGGCGGTGGTGCTGGCGCTGGCGGGTATGGTGCGGCACCTCACCCGCGGGTGCGACGGCTGGCGGGGGAGCGTTCACACGCTCCTCGGGGGGGAACGCTCGCGGCCCATTGCCGGCTACTTCACCGTGGCGTGCATGATGGGTGCGGCCGGGCTGGCCGGTTGGGGGGCGGTGGAATTCTTCAGCCAGATTGAGGTGGAGGAGACTACCCGCCGTCCAGGGTTCCCGGCACCACCGCCCCGCGTTTGGGCGGAACACTTCGACTGGGTGCAGATCGGCAGCGTGAAGCACGGCACCGAACCGGCCGAACCCGCGTCCGCCCTCCAGATCGGCTACCGCATCGACCGGCTGACGGTACTGATGGTGTGCATGGTCACCGGCATCGGGTCGATGATCTTCCTTTTCGCGCTCGGGTACATGAAGGAGGAGACGGGGCCGGTTCACGGCCGTCGCGGGCGGTTCGGGCTGTTCTACCTGTACCTGTCGCTGTTCGCGTTCAGCATGTTGAACCTGCTCATCGCCGACAACCTGTTCCAGGTGTTCATGAGCTGGGAGTTGGTCGGTCTGTGCTCGTTCTTCCTGATCGGGTTCTACACGGAGAAGCCGAGTGCCGGGAACGCGGCGAACAAGGCGTTCATCGTCAACCGCGTCGGCGACGCCGGGTTCCTCGTCGGCATCGCGGTGGCGTTCACCACCTTCGGCACGCTGAACATCGCCGAACTGAACGAGAAGTTCGCCCACGGTCACCCGCACGGCATCAGCCACGAGTTGTGGGTACTACTCGGCATCGGGCTGTTCCTGGGGGCAGTGGGCAAGTCGGCGCAGGTGCCGCTGCAAACGTGGCTGCCCGACGCGATGGAAGGGCCGACTCCCGTGTCCGCGCTCATCCACGCGGCGACGATGGTGGCCGCGGGCGTGTACCTGGTCGGCCGGTGCTTCCCGATGTTCGCCCCGGAGGTGCTGCTCGTCATCGCCTACGTCGGTCTGGTCACGCTGTTTCTGAGCGCGACCGTGGCACTCGTAGCCAACGACATCAAACGGATACTCGCGTTCAGCACCGCCAGCCAGCTCGGGTACATGATGCTGGCGATGGGCGTCGGCGGGTGGACGGCCGGGCTGTTCCACCTGCTCACGCACGCCTTCTTCAAAGCCCTGCTGTTCCTCGGGGCGGGCAGCGTGATCTTCGGCCTGCACCACGAGCAAGACCTGCGGCGGATGGGCGGGCTTCGCAAATCGATGCCGGTGACGGCGTACACCATGCTCGTCGGCGTGCTGGCGATCAGCGGGACACCGCTGCTCTCGGGCTGGTACAGCAAAGATGCGATTCTGGCCGACGCCCTCGGCTTCAGCCTCGCCAACCCGTCGCACTTCCTGTTGTTCTTCGTGCCGCTGCTGACCGCCGGCCTGACCGCCTTCTACATGTTCCGCCTGTGGTTCCTGGCGTTCGCCGGCACAAGCCGCGACCCGCACGCCCACCCGCACGAGTCGCCCCGCGTGATGACGATCCCGCTGCTCGTGCTGGCCGTGTGCAGCGTGGGCGTGGCCTGGGGGTGGCCGGTGTGGGAGGCGGATGCGAGCATCCTAGGCAAGACGTTGGGTGAAGGTGCCCCGCACGGGCACACCACCAACGGCGATCAGGCGCACAAGCTGGCCCACGAAAACCACCTGTGGGCGGGCGGGCTGGCACTGCTGGCCGCGGCTGCGGGAGCCGGATACGCCTGGGTGCGATATGGCCAACAGCCGCCGACCGCCGACCAACTGCGGGAGCCGACCGGCGTGCTGGCCAACCGCTGGTACTTCGACGCCGTGTACGACTGGCTCTTCGTCCGCCGCACCGTGCAACTGGCCGAGTTCACCGCCACGACCGACCGCACCAGCCCGGAGCAGCCGACCAAACGGCGTCTCACGCTCGACGGATTGTTGACCGGACTGGCGAAGCTGGTGAACGTCGGCGGTGGCGAGGTGCGGAAGGCCCAGACCGGCCGTGTGCGGGCCTACGTGCTGGTGATGGGCTTGACCGTGCTCATCCTGCTCGGGATGCTGTTCGCGTTCGTCCGATAGGGTGGGTCGCTCTCGCCGAGAGCGACTCTTCCACGATTCGCCCCACTCCGACTCTCGGCGAGAGTCGGCCACCCTAGTGACCCCATGCTCGACCTGTTCCTCGACCCGAACAAGCACGAACTGGACATGTTCCAGCTCGCCGCGCTGGTGTTCCTGCCGGCGGCGACGGCCGCCCTCCTGCTGCTCGTGCCGGCCGGGTGGAAGGCGGTCATGCGGTGGGTGACGGTGTTCGGGTGCGCGCTCACCCTTACCGTCGGGCTGTGTACGCTGGTGGACTACACGAACCTGCTCGGCCGGTACTCCCACCGCACCGTGCGGAGCGACTACCACCCGGACAGCCGCCTCGACGTGCGGGCCGACAAGCAAATCGCCGTCGCCGCCACCGGCCACGGCATGTACCAGTCGGACGACCTGGTCGTCCGACGCCCGTGGGTGGCCCAGTTCGGCATCAATTTCGCGCTCGGCGTAGACGGCTTCGGCCTGTCGATGGTGCTGCTCACGTGCGTGGTGTGCCTGCTCGCAGTGGTCGCCAGTTGGACGATCGAAACCAACCTCCGCGGCTACCTCATCCTGCTCCTGCTCCTGCAAACGGGCGTGATCGGGGCGTTCCTCGCCACCGACTTCTTCTGCTTCTACGTCTTCTACGAGCTGATGCTGCTGCCCATGTACTTCCTCATCGGCCTGTGGGGGAGCGGGCAGCGGAAGGCGGCGGCGTTCAAGTTCGTCCTCTACACGCTCGTCGGCAGCGTCGGCCTGCTGGCGGCCATCATCGCGCTGTACACAGTGGACGCTCGTGACTTCGTTCCGAAAGAAGCCGCCGACCGCCGCACGAAAGAGGTTCACACGTTCGACGTGAGCACACTCGGCAAGGTCGGGCGGGCGGTGTCGCTCGTGCTGAGCGGGCAGGAGGACCGCATCGCGGTGGTCGGCACCGCACGGGGCGAGGACGCCGTGCCGTTGTTCGCCGAAGGGGTGAGCCGCGAGGCGGCGCTGGCGCACTTGAAGGGCCAGCCCGTCTGCACCACCGGCTTCCAGTACATCGTCTTCGGTCTGCTGTTCCTCGGCTTCGCGGTGAAGCTGCCGATCGTGCCGCTTCACAGTTGGCTGCCCGACGCGCACGTCGAGGCTCCCACGCCGGTGTCGATGATCCTGGCCGGGGTGCTGCTCAAACTCGGCGGCTACGGCATCCTGCGGTTCGCCTTCCCCCTCTGCCCGTGGGCGGCGCACCAACTGGCGTGGTGGGTGGGGCTGATCGGCGTGGTCGGCATCGTGTACGGCGGGCTGGCGGCGATGGGCCAACGCGACTTCAAGCGGTTGCTCGCCTACAGCAGCGTCAGCCACATGGGGTTCGTGCTGCTGGGCACGGCCGCCTGGAGCGGCGGCAGCAAGCACGAGTGGTGGGAGTGGGGGGTGAACGGCGCGCTCTACCAGATGATCGCCCACGGCGTCACCAGTGCCGGCATGTTCTTCGCCGTCGGCGTCATCTACGACCGCGCCCACCACCGCGACCTGACCCGCCTGGGTGGGCTGAAAGAGCCGATGCCGGTGTTCAGCGGGCTGAGCGTGGTGCTGTTCTTCGCCAGCATGGGCCTGCCGGCGCTGTGCGGGTTCGTCGGCGAGTTCCAGGTGATGATGGGGGCGTGGCCGTTCTGTTGGGGGCTGACCACCGCCGCCATCCTGTCGACCATTCTCACCGCCGCGTACCTGCTGTGGGCGTGGCAGCGGGCCTACCTCGGGGTGAACCCGGACACCGCCAAGTTCCCGGACGTGACCGCCCGCGAGTTCGTGGTGCTGGGCGTGTTCGTACTACTCAGCATCGCCCTGGGTGTGGTGCCGTGGGTGGTCACCAGTTGGACCGAACCGAGCGTGTACGGCTGGGTGGAGAGTCTGGCCGTGCTGTAAACCCACACCACACCACGACCGACGTGATTCACCCGAACGCGCCGACGGCCACCGCCCTGCCCTGCTCCGTCAGTTTCAGCCGCCGGCCGTTGTCGGTCATCAGCCCGCGCCGCACCGCCCGGTCGGCCACCCGCCGCACCTCGTGCGGCAGCCAGTGCAAGTGCAAGTGGAGTTCGTTCAGGTTCGACTCGGCCGCCTCCTGCGGCGTGCCCTCGTGTTGCAACAGGTGAATGGTCAGCATCGTCTCGAAGAACCGGCGGCGCTGGGCGAGCCGCGTGAGCAGTTGTGCCACCAGCCCGCGCCGCGGGGCGACCAGGAACACCACGCCGAAGGTCAGCCCGAGGACCACGGCCACCGTGCCGGCCACGTTCGCGTCGATGACGATTGCCAGCAGCGTGCCCGCCACCGCACCGTTGACGGCGAACGTCACACTCAGCACGAGCATCCGCGACAGGCGGTCGGTCAGCAGGTACGCCGTCGCCGCCGGCACCACGAACATGGCCACCACCACCACCACCCCGACAGCATCGAACGCGGCCACGGCCGTCAAGCTGACGCTCGTCATCAGCCCGTAGTGCAGCACCGCCGGGGCGAACCCGTACACCGCCGCCAACTCCGGGTCGAAGGTGCTCAGTTTCAACTCTTTGTAAACGAGCAGGACGAGAAGCGAGTTAAGCACGAACAGCCCGATCAGCACCCACGCCGACCGCGGGCCGAGGGGCACATCCCACAGCACGAGGGCGCTCTCGGGCGAGGCCGAGAACACTTCGTTGCCGAGCAGAACGGCGTCGGTGTCCAGGTGTGCTTTGGAATCGACCGACAGGGTGAGCAGCACCGCGCCGAGGGCGAACAGGGCCGGGAACACCAGCCCGATGGCCGCGTCCTCCTTCACCAGCTTCGTCCGCTGGAGCAGTTCGACGAGTGCGACGGTGAGCACCCCACTCGCGGCGGCACCGAAGAAGAGGAGCGGGGAGGAGCGGTCGTGGACGAGCAGGTAGGCGACGACGATGCCGAACAGCAGCACGTGCGAGATGGCGTCGGCCACCAGTGCCACCCGCCGCAGTAGCAGGAACACGCCGGGCACGGCGCACGCCGCCCCGACGCCTGCGAGGAGCAACACGAGGGAGAGGTACGGGGACATGCTGTGCCCGGTAGGGTTGCCGACTCTCTCCGAGAGCGGGTTCCGATTCCGACTCTCGGAGAGAGTCGGCCACCCTATTTTTCGGGCAGCACGCTCTTCTTGTCCGCCGTCGGGAAGGCCTCGGGCAGTTTCTGCGTCACCTTGCCGGTGGCCGCCCACTCGGTGCCGCGCTGGAGCGTGGCCACAAACCCGACGCACTTCATGGCGTTCGCGTCGTGGCCCATCGGCGTGTGGAACACCCGCCCCTTGCCGTAGTCCACCGTCCAGATCATCGGCTCGTGGGCGGCGGCGCCCTTCTTGTCCGCCGGCGGGATGGCCGTGGCCAGCACCTTCACGTTCTCGATCGGCCCCCGCATGTTGTCGTACAACTCGTCGTTGTTGTGCAGCCACTCCTTCGGCATCCCCTTGGTGACCGGGTGGTCGGCATCGCGGGTCGTCACCGTGAACGGCCCGGTGTAGCGGTGGCCCGACCCCTGATCCTTCCCCGCGTCCACCACCTCCGCCGTGCCCTTGTCGTCGTACTTCAGCCGCTTGCCGAACTTGGCGTCCCGCCAGCCCATGCCGATCATCTGGTTGTACTCCTTCCACCCGCCGAACGCGTTGTTCGCCGCGTGGACGATCACCAGGCCCATCTTGCCGTCCTTCAACCGCCCGTCGAGCAGGTCGTTCAACTCCTTGCTCCAGTTCTCGCCGTTGTAGTTGCTCACCACCACGTCGCACTTGTCCAGGGCCGGGGCGAACTTGGCCATCTCCTCCTTCTTCCCCTTGTCCGGCGACGTGGCGACGGTCACCTCGAAGAGGCCGGCGTCTTCCAGGTGCTTCTTCAGCACCGGCGTGGTGGCCTTCCAGTTGTGGTTGTTCTGGCCGTCGATGATGACGACCTTGATCTTGTCGGCGGCGAACACCGAGGTGGCCAACAGCAGGGCGAGGACGGGAAGGAGGGATCGCATGACGGGGAACCGGGAGGAGGGGGCCGTAGCCGATTCTAGGGGAAAAATGGAACCGGGAACGGAATGACCGGGTGAGCGCTGGCCCACCCGGTCACTCCGTTCCCGGTTCCACCCGAGCCGGCAGTTAGTTGACCGCGTCCTTGAGCGACTTGACCGGGAACGCCTTCACCTTCTTCGACGCCTTCTTGGGCTTCGTGACGTACTCCAGGCCGGTGGCCGGCATGGTCTTCTTCACCCCGCCCTTGTCGGCCGGCACGTCCTTGATCTTCAGCTTGGCGACCCCCGGCAGGATGAACTCGCCGTGCGTCTTCAGTTGGGCGGCCACCGTCGCGACGATCTTGTCGTAGAGGGCGGACACGTCCGACTTCGTGTGTGCGTCGCCGGCCAGGTGGGCGATGAACGCCGACTTGGTCATCTTCTTGGCCTTCGGCTTGGCCGCCGGTTTCGCCTTCGCCATGTCGAGTCTCCAGGGGGGTGTGCGGGGGTGGCCGTTCGGCTGTTACGGAACCGCTGAAATTTCAGCCTTGAGAGACCACTCCGCGGCAGTTTAAGTGTGACTATCCGCGATTTCTAGGGGAAAACCGCGGCCCGGCGCATTTTCGCCAAGTTTTTCAGGCGAATCCGCGCGGCGCACCCGGCAGAGGCGACACCACCGCGCCGCCGTGTGCGCGAGCCGCTGCCGGTGGTAGCGGTTGTGCCGGTGGTGCTACAGTCCGCCCCGCCCCCCGAATATTGCCCCCACGCACCCCACACGTATCTTTCCCCGGCCCGTCCCTTCACTTGCGAGCCTGTGCAATGTCCGCCGCCTTCGGCCCGATTGATACCCTGTGCGTGAATGCGATTCGCACCCTTTCGATGGACGCCGTCCAGCAGGCCAACTCCGGACACCCGGGCGCGCCGATGGGCCTCGCGGCGGTGGCTTACGCCCTCTTCAACCGGGCCATGACCTACGACCCGGCCGACCCATTGTGGCCCAACCGCGACCGCTTCGTGTTGAGCAACGGGCACGCCTCCATGCTCTTGTACAGCACGCTCCACCTGTGCGGTGTCGTCGGCGACGGGCACCGCAAGCCCGTCACGCTCGACGAGATCAAGAAGTTCCGGCAACTCGGCAGCGTGACGCCCGGCCACCCCGAACACCACCTGACGAGCGGGGTGGAAACCACCACCGGCCCGCTCGGTCAGGGCATCGGCAACGCCGTCGGCATGGCCGTCGCCCAGAAGTGGATCGCGGCCACCTACGCCAAGCCGGGGTTTGAAGACCTCTTCGCCCACCGCGTGTACGCCATCTGCGGCGACGGCTGTTTGATGGAAGGGATCGCGAGCGAAGCGTGCAGCCTCGCCGGGCACTTGAAGCTCGACAACTTGACGCTTCTCTACGACGACAACAGCATCACCATCGACGGCCGCACCAGTCTGGCCTTCACCGAAGACGTGGGGGCACGCTTCGCCGCTTACGGGTGGAACGTGCTGAAGGTGGCCGACGGGCAAGACCTGACCGCCGTACTGAGCGCCGTCGAGCAGGCGCGGAAGACCGCCGGCAAGCCGACCATCATCTGCGTGAAGACGCTCATCGGCTTCGGTGCCCCGCACAAGCAGGACACCGAGCACGCGCACGGCGAGCCGCTCGGCGAAGACGAGATTACCGCCGCCAAGAAGAACTACGGCTGGACCTACGGCAAGTTCGAGGTGCCGCCGGAGGTGTACGCGCAGTTCAAGGCGGGCATCGGGGCGAAGGGCCAGGCGGCCAATGCCGCGTGGAAGGGGAAGTTCGCCGAGTACGCGAAGGCGTACCCCGAGCAGGCCGAACTGGTGAGGCTCCTCGGCAACGGCACCCTGCCCGGCCGGTGGGAGGAGTCGCTGCCCACCTTCCCCGCCGACGCGAAGGGGATGGCCACGCGGGACAGCAGTGGGAAGGTGCTGAACGCCGTGGCGAAGGCGGTGCCGTGGATGGTCGGCGGGTCGGCGGACCTGGCGAAGTCCAACAAGAGCCGGCTGACGTTCGACGGGGCGGGCGACTTCCAGGCGGCATCTCCTGGTGGGCGGAACGTCCACTTCGGCGTCCGCGAACACGCGATGGGAGCCATCATCAACGGCATGGCCCTAAGCGGCCTCCGCAGCTACGCCGCCGGCTTCCTCATCTTCAGCGACTACGGGCGGGCCGCCATCCGCCTCGGCTCGATCATCGAAGTGCCGGTGCTCTACCTGTTCACGCACGACAGCATCGGCGTGGGCGAGGACGGCCCGACGCACCAGCCGGTCGAGCAACTGGCCAGCCTGCGGGCCATCCCCGGCGTGCGGGTGGTGCGGCCGGCCGACGCGAACGAGACGGCCGAAGCCTTCCGGCTGGCCCTGACCGAGACCGAACACCCGGTGATACTGGCGCTCACCCGTCAAGCACTCCCCACGCTCGACCGCACCCAGTTCGGTGCGGCCGAGGGTACGCGAAAGGGCGGGTACGTGCTGAAGGACTACAACGGCTCGCCCGAACTGTTGCTCATCGGCACCGGGTCGGAAGTGCCGTTGTGCATTGAGGTGGCGGAGAAGCTGGCCGGCGAAGGCGTCAAGGTGCGGGTGGTGAGCCTGCCGTGCTGGGAGCTGTTCGAGGAGCAGGACCAAGCGTACCGCGATTCGGTGATCCCGCCAGGCATCACGAAGCGGGTGACGGTGGAGATGGGCAGCGTGTTCGGGTGGGAGCGGTACGCCGGCAGCACCGGGGCGATCATCGGCATGAAGACGTTCGGCGCGTCCGCCCCGCTGAAAGACCTGCTCAAGTTCTTCGGCTTCACCGCCGACGCCGTGTACAAGGCGGCGAAGGCGCAACTGGCCGGCGCGACCCCGACCAAGACCGAGCCGAAGGACAAGACGCCGCAGTGAGGGTCAGGCGACTTCGAGGACGAGGTTCGGGCCGTCGAACAGCACCCGATGGCCGTTCAGCACATCCCGGCCGAGCAATACCCACGGCTCGCCGGGGTGGGCCAACACACGAACGAGCCGTGCCGGGAAGGTGCGGATCGCGAGCGTCACGAGGTACACCGGCACTCTGTGGATTTGACCGGCGAATCCGCCGATGGTGATCTGGTCAACGGGTTCCAAACCGAGCGACTGCACCACCGCGAGTGGGACGACTGTTCGGTCGGCGGCGGTGTCGAGTTGGGCGGGCAAATCCGGAGCGGTCGCGCCACCGAGCGGATCACCCACGGTGACGGAGACGAACGGTGACGGCGGCGCGATCTGGGTGTTGAACGGAACGCGGATGCTAACGACACCCTCCGCGACAGATCGCGAAGGACGCCGGATCGGGCGACGGGCAGACGCTTTTCGTCGCTCACGAGGTGGACGAAGATGCCGACGTTGCCCACTCGTTGAAGCACGCGGAGCGCGACTTCAGTTTGATCCGGCCCGAAATCCACAACCGCTTCCTCGTGGATGGCAACATACTGCCCGCGGCGGGTGGCGAGCAACTCCGGCAGCAGGCGATAGAACGCCGCCCGCTCCCGGTCGAACTTGGACAACGGCCGTTCGGGCAGTACCACCTCGAACGTCTGGACATCGGCGGTCGTGTTCACAGTCGCCCTCCGCAATTAGTTTCCAGACATTCTACCCGCCGTCCACCGACTCCACCACCAGCTCGCGGTACCCATACGTCGGGTCGAGTTCGCGGCGGAACCGTATGCCGGGCAGTTCGCCGATGACCACCTCGGCCGTCGTGTAGATCTCGCAGCCGTCCATCAGGTGTCCGCCGATCACTGCTCCGTTCTCGTCCGCCACGCTCAGGTGTAGGTGCCCCCTCGGGGGATCGACGCACCCGACCAGACTGACGATCTCGAACTTGCCCACCCGCACCGTCGGCTCGGGTGCCCCGGCGAACCGGAGTGACACCCGCGTCAGGCTGCCGACGCAGGTGAGCACCACTGGGGCGGCCAGAGCGTGCTGCCCGGCGAACGCGATCAGCTCGCGTTTCAGGTCCTGGCCGGGCGTCAGTCGGAAGGCGTAGGCGCGCATGTGGATCTCTTACTCGAAAAGTTTAATGTCGCATCACAATCACCGCTATCCGCTGAATAAGATGCAGCCGGTACCTCGCAGGTGATGATCGGATTTTCAAGATCTTCTACGATGATCGTAAACGTGCATATTTTTGTATTGCCATGGATGTCCGTCACATGGACTGATACCATCGTCGGCCCAATCGGAAAGTCATAGGGGAACGTGATCGGTTGACCTCCTATTTTATACTGCGTCGTTGCTACTCCGCAGTTGTC
>JANNQE010000759.1:0-5157 GCA_031441625.1 Planctomycetia bacterium | reverse complement strand
CCTCAGCAAAGTTTGGGTGCAAGCGTATGCAGCGTACCTCCACGCTCAGCCACTCCCGAAAGAGGTGAGTTACCGACCGCGAGAAACCAAAACACCTGCAATTGCAGCGTAAACTCGGGGATCGGGGCAACGGCACCCGCCCGTTGACGCCGTGCCTCTCAGTCGCGGCGGTATAGAACTCGATCTCGTCATTGCTCCGCTCGTCGTGAATCTTGCAGAAAATGAGCTTGAGCAGTTCCCAGAATGCCTGCGGCTTTTGTAGCCCCTGATTCCCGGCGATGTAGTTGTGGCAGCGGCGGAACGCGAACAGCAGCGAATCACTCGCGGCGGCCTTCAGTTGGTCGAACCGCGGCCGGTCGTCCTCGTTGCCGTCTTGCCCGCACTTCGGAATGTCCGGCACTTCCTCGATGACCACCTTCCCACCATCGACGACCCGCCGATAACA
Organism: Planctomycetia bacterium; assembly: GCA_031441625.1. Lineage (GTDB taxonomy): Bacteria > Planctomycetota > Planctomycetia > Gemmatales > Gemmataceae > JALHQU01. The sequence goes on along the minus strand of JANNQE010000759.1, from coordinate 4,712 downwards.
GAATCGCTCCAGGCTGTTCGTCCACATGCCATAGGTGGCGTTCGGGCAGGCGTGCATGTAGCTTTGGAGTTGGCCGACGCCGTTATCCTTGTCGGACGGCTTGACCGTCTTCGCTTTGCACTCGACGATGACGCGGGTGTGTTCCTGCTTGTGTTCGTCTCCGGGGTCGAAAACGGCGATATCGACCCGCGGCTTTTTGGTGCCGAGCCGTAGCGTCAACTCGATGCGGATGTCACTTTTTTGGTATCCGTACTCGCGCACCAGTGACTTTGCGATCTCTTGGCGGACGTACTCCTCAGGCGTTTCCTTCCGCTGAGTATGCCCGTCGATGTAGTCGAGAACACAACCCTGCTCGACGATGATGCCCGCAAGGTGTCCCGGTGTCCCGGTGTCCCGGTGTCCCGGTGTCCCGGTGTCCCGGTGTCCCGGTGTCCCGGTGTCCCGGTGTCCCGGTGTCCCGGTGTCCCCATCATCGGCCGTTCTCTTGCCATCTCGAATCCCCTTGCCGTGATGGGTGAATTGACGAACTGCATCTACCATCGCCTTGCCGGAGCGGTCAACGGCGACCATTTCGCACGTCACGTTTGGACTTGACGTGAGGGTGGCGGGTGCGGAACGCGCGACCCGCTGACGTTGGAGAGTCTAGCAGATAGCTTGCGCGCAAGAGGCATGAACGGGCGAATCCAGCAAGCCGCCGTCGAAAGCCAGACCGCCGATCCAGTAGAACAGCGGGCACCCCGACCGTCCGGAGTTGGCCATGAGACACGCGGCCTTGTACGCACGGTTGGCACGGGTTGCCAGAGAGCGGAAAACCATCTCGTACACCGAACTGGGCGCGATGGCGGACGTGTCGGTTGACACCGACGATGACGTTCAGGGACTCGGCTTCATCCTCGACGAGATCGCGGACCAGGAGCGCGCGGCCGGTCGCCCGTTCCTGCCGTGCGTGGTCGTCAGCGGGAAGACCGGGTATCCCGGCGGCGGGTTGTTCAAGTACGCCATCCGGAAGGGGCTTCAACCGAAGAAGATGGACAACATGACCTTCTGGGCGACCGAGTTGAACCGCGTGTACGATTATTGGGCGTCGGCCGAACTGCCCGCCGAACCCATTCCGTGACAGGCTCACCCCATTCCGTGACAAGCCGTCGAATTCCGTGACAGACGGCCATTCCGTAGCAAAGCCGATGGGTGGGGGGAGGTGGAACGAAACCATCCGGCGGGCGGGCGTGTACCCTGTCGGAGACCGTCGGCTACCATATCCGCACGCCGTTCCTCACCCCCGGTGCCGCCCATGACCCCGTCCGAAGCGACCGCCAAGTACTTCCACCGCGCCGCCGACCTGCTCAAGCTGAACGACCGCCAGCGGCAGTTCCTCATCACCCCGTACCGGGAAATCAAGGTCGAGTGCAACATCGTCCGCGACGACGGCAGCCTGGCCACGTTCGTCGGCTTCCGCGTGCAGCACGACAACAGCCGCGGTCCGATGAAGGGCGGCATCCGCTACCACCCACAGGTGGACATCGACGAGGTCAACGCCCTCGCCCAACTGATGACGTGGAAGACGGCCGTGGTGGACCTGCCCTACGGCGGGGCGAAGGGCGGCATTGCCGTTGATCCGAAGACGCTCAGCACGGCCGAACTGCAACGCCTCACCCGCGTGTTCACCCAGAAGCTGGCCGACGTGATCGGCCCGTACTCGGACATCCCCGCCCCCGACATGGGCACCAACGCCCAGACGATGGCGTGGATCGTGGACGAGTACAGCAAGTTCAAGGGGTACGCGCCCGGCGTGGTGACGGGCAAGCCGGTCGAACTCGGCGGGTCGTTGGGCCGTGATGCTGCCACGGGCCGCGGGCTGCTGTTCGCCGCCGAAGCGCTGTTCGCCGACCTGGGCAAGCAGGTGAAGGACTTCACCTACGCCGTGCAGGGGTTCGGCAACGTCGGCTCGTGGGCGGCCCGGCTCATCCACGCAGTCGGCGGCAAGGTGACGGCCATCAGCGACGTGGGCGGGGCGGTGCGGAACCCGGCCGGGCTGGACATCCCCAAGCTGTTCGACTTCGTGAAGGAAACCAAGGGCGTGACCGGCTTCCCCGGCGGGGAGGCGATGCCGGCGGACGAGCTGCTGTATTCGCCCGTGGACGTGCTCATCCCGGCGGCGCTGGGCGACGTGCTCACCGCCAAGAACGCCGACCGGGTGAAGGCGACTGTCATCATCGAGGGGGCGAACCACCCGACCGACATCGAGGCCGACGCCATCCTCCAGAAGAAGGGCGTGACCATGCTGCCGGACATCTTCGCCAACGCCGGCGGGGTGACGGTGAGCTACTTCGAGTGGGTGCAGAACGTGCAGATGTACCGCTGGACCGAGGAGAAGGTGAACGAGGAACTGCGGCGGACGATGCAGAAGGCGTATGCCGACCTGAAGGCGACGAGGGCGAAGTACGGGTGCGACTGGCGGACGGCCGCGTTCACGCTGGCGGTCGAGCGGGTGGGCCAAGCGGCAATGCTGCGGGGGCTGTAAATGGAACCGGGAACGCAATGACCGGGTGGGCGAGACCCTCACCCGGTCACTGCGTTCCCGGTTCCACCGGTCAGTGGCTCACCTTGTCGGCCGCCGGCATGACGGCCTGGTAGTCGCGTGCGATCCGCACGATGTAGTCGTTCAACAACTGCTGCACCCGATCCGCGGAGTCGCTCGCCAGCACGAAACCGATGTGGTTCTTCAGGTCGATCCGCTGCACGATCTCGGCATCCGTAAACGGTGACGTGTCCGGCTTCTCGTACTTCGCCAGGCTCAGCACCACCCCCGCGTACCGCTTCTTCAACTGTGGCAGCGTGTACTTCCCTTCAGTGCGGTCGATCTCCAGGCGCGCCCACTCGGCCCACAGGTTCACGCCGGTGGCGGCCTCCACCATGTCGGCGGTGTTCGCCCCGCCCACGCGGGCGCTCGTCTCGATGAAATAGAACTGCCCGTCGGCGTGGGCCTTCATGAACTCGGTGTGAGACGCCCCTTGCCCCAGCCCGAACCCCCGCAGCACGTCGGCGTTCAGCTTCGTGAGTGCGGTCACGTCCGGGTGGTCGCGGGGGACTGTGCGGGTGGCGTACACCCCGCCACCCTGGTACACGTCGAGCAGCGGGCGGTGGTAGGCGTTCACCTCGGTGAAGATCACTTCCCCCTTCCGTGTCAGCGAATCGACGTGGAACAGGTCGCCCGGCACCATCTGCTCGATCAGCCCGAACGAGCGGTCGTCGCCCATTTCGTGAATCCGTTTCCACACGTCGGCGGGGGTGTGGACTTTGCGGATGCCGGCGGCGGACGCCTCGGATCGCGGCTTGATGAGCCACGGCCCCGGCACTCGGGCGAGGAAGGCGTTCACCTCCGCATCCGAGAACAGCGGGGCGAAGTCGGGGATGCGGACGCCGATCTCGCGGGCCTTCTCCCGCATGGCCAGTTTGTCGCGGAAGAAGCGGGACTGACTGTCGCCGTGCCCGGTGCCGGTCATGCGGAAGTGTTCGCGGAGGAACGCGCCGACTTCGATGTCGAAGTCGTCGAGCGCCACGATGCGGTCGAACGGCTTGCCGCGGAACAGGAAGGCGACGGCATTCGCTAGCGCCCGGCGGTCGTGGAAGGTGGCCACAGCGAACACGTCGGTGAGGGCGTGCCGCGCCCACGGCTCCTTCAGTGCCGATTCGACGGTGAGCAAGTAGCACTCCGCCCCCGCCGCCTTGACGGCTTCGACGAAGCGGTTGCCTTTGAAGTAGCTGGCGATGGCGAGGACGCGAAGCGGCATATTGGTCAGTGTTGAGGGGGGAGACGCCGGAGTAGCGCCCCGGTGTCGCACCGAGACACTATCACCCAGCGGGGGGATTCGGAAAGGTATTTCTCCAGCGGCAGCCGCTGTTCGCCCGGCAACACCTGCACCAGTGCGTGTTCGAAGCGATAGTGATCCGCCCACTCCTCGAACCGCTCCGGCTCGTCGTACACGACCTTCACGTACTCTCGCATCCACGGGTCGCCGTACAGCTCGAAGCGGTCGTCCATGAAGATCTTCTGCTTCGGGGTGCAGTAGAGTACGAACCCGCCCAGGTTGGCATCGTTGAACAGCCGGCCGTCGGCGTGTTCAGTCGCCCGCACGGCGTCGGCCAACTCGACCGGCACGAACTTCTCGTCCAGCTTCGCCCACCCGCGGCCGACCACCGGCGCCGGCACGTTCGCCACCTGCAACCCCAGGCAGACCAGCACCGCCGCGGTCGCCGGCACCAGCCACCCCCACCCGCGGGCTTTCGCCTCCGGATCGCGGGCGAGGCTGTCGCCGTACTTCTTCAACAGGGCGTGCCAGACGGTGTGCGGCCACAGGTCGGCACTGCACACCGCCCCGACCACCACGAACAGCGGCCCCTGGCGAATGCCCTTGAACGACAGCACCAGCCACACGAGCGGCAGCAGCCAGCTCACCCGCGGCAGCTTCGGCAGCGTGCCCAGCAGGGCGAACAGGTAGAACGCGGCGAATCCGACCACCACCTGCCCGGCCGTGTGGTTCAGCGAGAGCGGTTGGTGTTCGCTGACCAAATCCTTCATCGCCTCCGAGCCGACGATCTTCTTCCAGGTGTTCAGCATCTCCATGCCGAACGGGTTGATGAACGGCGTGAGGCCGCAGGCGATGGTGATGGCGAGGAGAGTTATCAGAGACCTCACCCCCCGGCCCCCTCTC
>JANNQE010000758.1:0-5486 GCA_031441625.1 Planctomycetia bacterium | reverse complement strand
CTGAGAGAGCAGCCGTTCCAGCCGGGTGGACACCTGCTGCTCCACCTCCTCGGCGCTCATCCCGGGCGCGGTCACGTACACGTCGGCCAGTGGGACGACGATCTGCGGCTCCTCCTCCCTCGGGGTGAGCAGCATGGCCGCCGCCCCGCACCCGAGCATCACCAGGATGACGAGCACCGCCAGGTTGCCGTGCAGGAACGCTTCGATGATGCGGGAAATCACCCCGCCGTCGGGTTTGGTCGTGGACATGGGCGGTGTGTCTGTTGGGTTATTTGGCGGGCAGCGCGACCCGCTCGCCGGCGGAAATGCCGGACAGGATTTCGACCTTCCCGTTGGCCTCGCGGCCGAGGCGGACGAACCGGCGGGTGAGGTGGCCGTGGCCGTCTTCCACCTCGATCAGGTCGAGTTGCCCCCGCTGTTGGAGGGCGGCCGTCGGCAGCCAGATGCGGTCGGCGGTGCCCACGGGAATGACCAGCCGCCCGAACATACCGGGCAGGGTGGGGTTGCCGGTCTGCACCGGCAGGGACAGTTTCACCACCACCGACCGGCTGGCGGTCTGCGCCATGGGCACAATCTCCCGCACGGTGGCGTCGACGGACAGGTTGTTGGCGTCCACCCGCACAGGCAGCTTCTGCCCGAGCTTGATGCCGGCGGCCAGGCTTTCCGGCACGTTGGCGTGCAGTTCCAGGTCGTTCGGGTCGTACACGCTGAGCAGCGGCTTGCCTGGCGCCGCCACGTCGCCGGGGTCGGCGTACCGATCGGACACCAGCCCGTCGGTGCCCGCCGCGATCTTTGTGTACGTGAGTTGCACGTCGATCCGGCTGATCGTCTCTTTGGACCGCGTCACCTGGGCCTCGGCCACGCGGAACGCCCCCTCCGCCCGACTCTTCTCGTCGGCACTTGCGGCGGAGAGGTCCTTAATCCGTTCGTAGTCCCGCGTGCGAGCGGCGAGGTCGGCCTGAGCGGCCGCCAGGGCGGCGGTCGTCTCCCGCTGTTGGGCGAGCAGGTCGCGGTCATCGAGCGTGATGATGACCGCCCCGGCCTTCACCACATCACCCGGTCGCAACTTGATCTCGCGGATGGACGCGAGCAACTGGCTGGACACTTCCGTCCGCTTCCGCGGCTGCACCGACCCGACGGCGGTGATCGTCTCGGCGTCGGTCGTCCGCTCGGCGACGACAAGTGTTCGCCCTGCGGCGGACGCCTTTTCAACCGGCTCGACGCCGGGGTGAACCTTGTCGTGGAATGCCCCGCCCATCCAGGCCAGGAACACCCCCAGCCCGGCGAGGGCGACGGTGACGAACACCACGTTCTTCAGCACCCCGAACACGCGGGCGGCGGCGGATCGGGGGTGGGTGTCGGCGGTGGTCATCGCTCACCGGGGGCCGGCGGGGTTGGGGACTCAGACTCCGAGGTGTCGGGCCGCGACCGCGGCTTGCACGACTCGGACATTCACGTGCTCACGCCCATCTTGGGCAGCACCCACATCTGCAGCACGAACCACGCCACCAGGAAGACGATGGCGAGAATGACGGTTTCCACGGTTCGACTCCTCAGGGGTGTGGTGGTCATTTCTTGTCGCCCTTCTTCTCGTCCTTCGCGGGCACCGGGTGGTCTTTGTGCGCCTCGTCGAACCCGTCCTTCACGAACTTGCTCACCACCTCGGCGTGCGCCTGGATCAGCCTCACCACCTCCTTGTCCTTCGACGTCTCCGTCACCTTCACGCCCTTCTCCGTCTTCTCCACCGTCATCTCGATCTTGTCGTAGTGCTTGAAGATCTCGGCGAAGAGGGGGTCGCGGAGCCGGATGCCGTTGCCGCCCTTCACCCGCTTGTGCATGGCCGCCGCGTGCTCCTGGATCTTCGCCGCCACGTCCTTCTTGTCCGATTCGGTGACGGTTTCAACCCCGTCGTCGCGGTTCTTCACCGTCCGGGTGATGTCTTTGTTGTTGGTCAGCAGGAAGTGGAACACGTCGCGGTCGGCGGCCATGTCGGCCGCCCGGCCGGGCGGTTCCGCCGGCTTCACCTCCGGTTCCTTCACCTTCTCCGCCGGCTTCGGGTCAGCTTTGACCGGCTGGCAACAGCACTTGCCACAGCACCCCGATTTGGGCGGCTCGGCGGGCGTGTGCGCCAGAGCCAGGGCGAGGATGAGCGTCATCGTCATGGGAACTCTCCGAAGGCGTGTGCGGGTCTCAGATCGTGGGCTCGATTGGGGGGGCCGCGGGCGGGCAGGTCTTCGACGGTTCGGCCGTGCCTGACCAGAGTCCGGAGGCGACGAGCCACACCCCGCCCGCCACGGCCAGGGGCAGGAACCACGGGCTGACGAACAGCCCGAGTGCCCCGCCGAGCAGGGCCAATCCGCCGGCCGCGACGCACGTGACGCGGTGGAACTTCCGGCCGGGGCGGGGAATGCCGGGACTGGTGGCGGACATGAGAGGCCCTCTGGAATGGGTGGGTGGGATCGTCGGCTTGATCCGCCGGGGGGCAGTTCGGTTACACGCCGGCCGGGGTTTGTTTGGCCAACCGGTCGAGTACGGTCACGAACCCCCGCGGGTCGGGCAGGCCGTTCGACCTGTGGACCAACTGCCCGCGGTCGAACACCAGCAGGGTGGGGATGCTGGCCACTTCGTAGTAGCCGGCCACTTGCGGCTCGTCGTCCACATTCACCTTCACGAACTTCACCCGCCCGGCGTAAGCCTGGGCGAAGCGGTCGAGCAGCGGGGCGAGCGCCCGGCACGGCCCGCACCAGTCGGCGTAGAGGTCCACCACCACCGGCTCGGCCGCGTTCATCACCTCGGGGCCGAAGGCTTCGGTCGTCACCGCGATCACGTTCGACATGGTGCATCCCTCATGGGTCGTTCACCGGACTGATCCACCGCCGGCCGAAAGGTGACAGCCGACGGGCATAGAAAATCCGTGTAACCGCTGCCCGGGATCGGGGATCATGCCCGTTGCCCGCCGGTGGCGGGCTTTTCACGGAGATCCGAACGATGCGTCAGTTCGCCTGGGTCATTCCGGCCGCGGCCGCGTGCGTGAGCGTGTCCTGTGCCGCCGATCACACGCCCGACAGCCTGGACACGGTCAAGAAGAGTGTGGCCGACAAGAAGGCGGTGATCGTGGACGTGCGGGAGGAGTCGGAGTGGAAGGACGGCCACCTGAAGGACGCCACCCTGCTGCCGCTCTCGGAACTGAAGGCCGGGGTCAACGCGGAGAAGCTGAAGGAGAAACTCGGGGACGCGAAAGTGTTGTACCTGCACTGCGGGTCTGGCAAGCGGTGCTTGACCGCTGCCGACCTGCTCAAGAAGCAGGGGTTCGACGTCCGTCCGCTCAAGGACGGGTACGCCGACCTGCTGAAGGCCGGGTTCGAGAAGGCGAAGTGACCGCCCGCGGCTCACGGGCGTAGACTGTGCGTGTGCCCCGCGGGCGAGCGATGACACCGGACCACCCACCCCCCGATGATCCCGACCGCCCACTCGCCCAGCGGGCGCTGGCGGGGGAGTACACCGCGTTCGAGGAACTGGTCGGGCGACTCCAGCCCCGGGTGTACGGGTTGGCCCTCCGCATCGTCGGCGGAACCCATGACGCCGAGGACGTGGTCCAGCAGACGTTTCTCAGCCTGATCGAACATCTGGGCGAGTTCCGCGGGGAAACGGCGGTGGCCGGGTGGGTGTTGCGGATCGCCGCGAACCACGCCCTCAAGCTGCTCCGCAAACGCCGCGGGCTGCCGACCGTGTCACTCGCCGAGACCGAGGAAGGGTATTCCGACCTGCCCCACCCGCAGTACATCGCCCCGTGGCGGGACGATTCCGCCGAGTTGGCCAGCCGCCACGAGACGCGGGAGTTGATCGACCGCGCGCTTGCCGAACTGGATGACAAGTACCGGGCGGTGTTCGTGCTGCGGGATGTGGAGGGGTTCTCGGTGACGGAGACGGCCGAACTGCTCGGCATCAGTGAGGCGAACGTGAAAGTGCGGTTGCTGCGGGCGCGACTGGCCCTCCGCGAGAAGCTCACGCAGACTCTCGGCGACGAAGCGGCCCGCGTCCGCCCCCACGCCCATCACCTGCTGGCCCCGGAGGTCCGGCCATGACCGAATCGAACCCGTCGGCCATGTCGTGCGAAGAGATCCTGCGGGCACTGAACGAGTACGTGGACGGGGAGACGTTGTCCGCCGTCTGCCGCGAGTTCGCCACTCACCTCGCTGGCTGCAACCCGTGCCAGATCGTGGTGGACAACATCCGCCAAACGATCCGCCTGTACAAGGACGGCCAGCCGTACCCGGTCCCGCCGGAGATGTCCGCTCGCTTGCGAGACGCCCTTCGACGAAAGTGGGCCGAACGCTTCCCCACCGCCGGCGGCTGACGGTCCTCCTTACGACCGGTGTCCAATGAACGGCCCAGTCTGTGCCGATACGGCCGCAATTGCTCACGTGTTCCGTGCCTTGGCGTGCCCCACTCGAATCCGCCTGCTTGATCGGCTGACTGAAGGCCCGCTCTCCGTCGGAGAACTGGTGGCGGCCACTCGCCTCAAGCAGCCGAGTGTATCCAAGCACCTCAACATCCTGCACACCGCCAACTTGGTCCGCCTGACTCGCCAGGGCAACTGGGTGATCGACTCGATCGATCACCCATGGGTGGGGAGCCTCTTCGAGTTGGTTCAGGCGCGCGACACTCAACGAGCGTGAAGGCGGCTGGGACCGTCGAGCGGTCGTCTCGTAAAGCATCCGAGTCCTGCGAAAAAAATCGGAAATGAGAGCGTTGCATGTGATCACGACACGCTGTCATACCCTGAACGAACGGAGTTGATCGGTATCCGACCTGTGAGGCGCGTGGGCGGAACTGGTCCGGAACCGGTCGCATCCGTCGGGGGCGGGGTCGAGGCGTGTGGGCTCACCCATGCGGGGGGGGGCGTCGGGTCTCACGCGGCGAGTCGGCTTCGAGCCTGGGTCGGGGCGTCGGGCATCAGGTCGGACAGGTCTGCACCGGCGGAACGGACGGCCAGGTGGTCGAGTACGTCGCGGAGGTACGACCACGGGTTGAGGCGATGCCGCGTCGCGGTGGCGCAGACACTCAGCAGCACGGAGGCCGTCTTCAACCCACCGTCGCCGCCCACGTGCAGCCAGTTGGCGCGACCGATTGCCAGCGAACGGATGGCCCGCTCGGCGGCCCCGTTGTCGATGGCGAACCGCGCGTCGTCGAGGTATCGAACCAAACTCGCCCACTGGTTCCGGGCGTACCCGACGGCCTGAGCGAACAAGCTCTTCGGCGTAGTGGATTGATGTTGCACGTCGAGCCAGTCGGCGAACGCGGCGAGGAGCGGCCCGGCCCGCGACCGTCTCCACCGCACCGCCTCGGCGTCGGTGAACGTGCCGCCGGGCTTGGCACGTTCGTCCCGGATCTGGCGTTCGACGGCGTACAGGGTGCGGATGAAGGCCAGGGCCTCGACCGCCCGCGGGTCGCTCGCCTCGGCCTCCACGAAGTACCGCCGGGCG
>JANNQE010000757.1:0-7737 GCA_031441625.1 Planctomycetia bacterium | reverse complement strand
CGACCAAGAACGACGGCTCGACCGTCGCCCAGGGGCCGGGCTGGTATCCACCGGACGGCGACTACGCCACCTACTTCGCGTCGTCGGTCGTCACGTTCAAGCCGTTCCTGTGGGGGCGAAGACGACGCTGAACGCGGCCGTCGCCCAGTCGGACGCCGGCAAGTGGCTGGTGGTGGACCCGTGGCTGCACGTGCTGAGCACGTTCAACTCGTACGTCCGGGCGGTCTTCGGCGCGATGCCGTACCCGCACCCGCACCGACTACGCCCCCGGCTCTGCCGTACCGCTCGTCCTCGACGGCACCGCCGTCGCGTCCCTCCCCGTGGCCGACCTCCTCCCTTGAGTACCGCTTCATGCTCACCCCCGCCGCCCTGCTCCTCGCCCTGCTCACCCCCGCCGCCGACCCGCCCAAGCCCAAGCCGGTGAAGGTGTTCGTCCTCGCCGGCCAGTCGAACATGGAAGGGCAGGCCGTCGTGGACCTGGAGGGCAAGGACTACAACGGCGGCAAGGGCACGCTCGCCACGCTGTTCAAAGACCCGGCGAAGGCCAAGCAACTCGCCCACCTGAAGACCGACAAGGGCGAGTGGCGGACCCGCGACGACGTGTGGGTGCGGTACCAGCGGGAGAAGCAGCCGCTGCTCGCCGGGCCGCTCGGCGTCGGGTTCGCCGTGTACGGCGGCACGCACCACTTCGGCCCGGAGTTGCAGTTCGGGCACGTCGTCGGGGATCACTTCACCGAACAGGTGCTGCTCGTCAAAACCGCGTGGGGCGGCAAGAGCCTGTACAAGGACTTCCGCCCGCCGAGTGCGGGCGGGGAAGTCGGGCCGTACTACACGAAGATGGTGGCCGAGGTGCGGGAGGCGCTGAAGAAGCTGAAGGCCGACTTCCCAGCCTACGCCGACCAGGGGCACGAGCTGGCCGGGTTCGTCTGGTATCAGGGGTGGAACGACGGCGTCGATCCGAAGAAGGCGATTCCGGAGTACGAGCAGAACCTCGTCCACCTCATCGGCGACGTGCGGAAGGAGTTCAAGGCCCCGAGCCTGCCCGTGGTCGTAGGCGAACTGACCGGCGCGTGGGTGAACGCCCCGAAGGAGTGGGAGGCACTTCGCAAAGCTCAGGCGGACGCGGCCGGCCGCGCCGAGTTCAAGGGGAACGTGCTGTTCGTGCCCACCCGCGAGTTCGTGCGGGAGGGGAAGGAGTCGCCCAACCCCGGCCACGGGCACCACGAGTTCGGCAACGCCGACACGTACTTCCTGGTGGGCGACGCGCTCGGCAAGGGGATGGTGAAGCTGCTCACCCCGGAGAAGAAGTAGGCGGCCGCTCCGCCTGAAGAATCCGCCGACGGCTCCGGGCGGCCTCGGAGCTACCGGCTGAGCACCCGCTTGAGCGGCTTCGCCAGGAACGCGGGCAGGCCGGCGATCAGCGCCTTCAGCTTCAGCTTGCCGCCCCGCAGTTCGCTCGGCACCTGCTTCGCCAGCACCCGCACGCGGTCGAACCGCTCCTGGGCGAACGCCACTTCTGCCGCCGCCCGCGTGCGTTTGCCGATCTCCGCTTCGATCTCGGTCTTGTGGGCCGCCGCCGCCGGGTGGGTCGCCAGCGCGTGCCGCAGGATGGTCACTTCCCCTTCCAGAATCTTCAGCAGCGCACCGGAGAAGTTGCCCGCGTGCTTGCGGATGCCCACCAGCGGCTCGGCCACCGCCGCCACCGGCACCCCGGCCACCGCGCGGAGCGTGAACTCCCAGTCCTCCGCCCCCACCCGGCTGAACGCCGGGTCGTACCCGCCGACGCGATCAAACAGGCTCCGCCGGAACACGCTGCACGACGGGAACACCGGCTGGAAGCGGAACTGGCGGGCGAGCAGGTCGCGGTACAAACTGAACGGGCCGTCCACATCCGCCGCGCCGTCCCAGTAGCCGGCGGGGGCGGTGGCGAACTTGGTCTCGGCGGTCCACTGGCCGTCCCGCACGACGGCGAAGTCGCTGAACGCGAACTCGGCATCGGGGAAGCGGGCGACGGCCGCGGCCACGCGCGCCAGGTAGTTCGGCTTCCACAAGTCGTCGTCGTCGCACAGCGCCACCCACGCGGCAGAGGTGGCCTTCACCCCTGTGTTGCGGGCGACCGACTGCCCGCCGTTCGCCTGCTTGATGTACTTGACCGGCGGGCCGAAGCCGGTCGCCACTTGCTCGGCGTGGTCGCCCCCGCCGTCGTCCACCACCACCACCTCGGCCGGGCGGTGCGACTGGGCGAGGACGGCGTCGAGCGTCTGCCGCAGCAGGTCGGCGCGATTAAATGTCGGGATGACCACCGCCACGTCGAACGCCATTGGCCGACCCTCGGAATGGGGTCAGCATAGCTCACGCGGAAAAATCCGCCGCCCGTGTCGTCTGGATGGCACATGACCGCCCGCGAGCTGGCCGACCTGATCGACCGCCACTCGCCCGCCCTCGTGCTGTTCGCCCGTCAGCGGTGCGACACCCCCGAGGACGTGGTGCAGGAAGCGTTCTGCGCGCTCGCCGCCCAGCGCACCCCGCCCACCGATCCGGCCGCGTGGCTGTTCCGCACCGTGAGGAACCGTAGCCTCGATGCGGGCAAAGCCGACCGCCGGCGGAAACGCCGGGAAGCGGCCGTCGGCGGGTCGGCGGCCTGGTTCACCGAACCGCGGACGCACGCCCTCGAAGCGGCCGAAGCTGTTGAGGCGTTGCGGAGCTTGCCCGACGAGATGCGGGAAGTGATCGTGCTGCGGGTGTGGTCCGACCTGACGCTCGAACAGATCGCCGCGGCGGTCGGCTGTTCGGTGTCCACCGTTCACCGCCGGTACGAGTCCGGCCTCGCCCTGTTGCGGCAAGCGCTGGGGGAATCATGCCCGAAGACGTGACACACGACTTGAAGGCGTTCACCCCGGTCGGCCTCGACCGCGACGCGGTGCTGTTCGCCGCCGGGAAGACCGCCGCCCGGCGATGGGCCGGGTGGAAGTGGCTGGCCGCGGGGCTGCTGGTCAGCAACGCGGTCACGCTCGGCGTGCTGTTCTGGCCTAAGCCGGTTCCCCCAACCCCGCCGGTGGTGGCCGTCGATCCGCCACCCGTGGAAGTGCCGCCGTCGCCCCCGCCGGAGCCGTACAGCTACATCGCGCTGCGGAACGGGGATGTGCCGCCGGCCGCGCGCGATGCGGGCGGGACGCCCGCGCTCCCGTCTGCCCCGCTCACCCCGCGGGCGATTCACGACCTGCGAATCCCCTGACCGGCGAGCCGTGCCCCGTAAGGGGCCGGGTTCTTTCGTCACCCGGCGGCTCACGCCGCTCGGTTCGCCAATCCCATCGGAGTCCCCATGCGCCATTCCCTGTTCGCCTTGGTCCTGCTCGCGCCGACCGCCCTCGCCCAGCCGCACGTCGAGCCGAAGGACGGCAAGCTGACCATCCCCATCACCCTGCACCCGACGGCCGCCCCCAAGCCGCTGTCGCGGTACTACCTCACCCCGCAGTACGTGGACATGCAACCGGGCAACCGGGTGCCGGGGTTCATGAAGGCGTCGATGGAGCAGCAGAACTTCTTCGCCAAGGAGCCGGCCGAGCAGCGGCAGAAGTGGAACGAACTGGCCCTGGCCGACCTGCCGCTCGATGAGATCAAGAAGTCCGGGTGCGTGGGCGGGCTGGCGTACCGCAAGAACTTCCAGGACTTCACCCAAGAGGGGAGCGGCCGCCCGCTGAGCGACGTGGACGAGGCCGCCCGCCTCCTGTCGTCCGACTGGCAGATCTGGTTCAACGTCCGCCGCGACGGGGTGGGCACCCTGCTCCCCGAGGTGCAGCGGATGCGGGAGTTGGCGAGCGTGCTGAAGGTGCGGATGCGGTACGAGGTGCGGACCGGCGACTTCGAAAAGGCGGCGTACTCGGCCCGCACCTTCTACGGCCTGTCCAGCTCGTTCGAGTCGCACCCGACGCTCATCGCCCTGCTGGTCGGCATCGCCATCGAGACCATCGGCCTGAGCGTGGTGGAGGAGATGATCGCCCAGCCCGGCTGCCCGAACCTGTACTGGTCGCTCGCCGAGATGCCGGCCGACGTGTTCAGCGCCCGCACCGCCTGCCAGGGCGAGCGAGTCATCCTCCAGGCGCATTTCAAAGACCTGACCGGCGACACCGTCCTGTCCGAGGCGGCGGCCAAGAAGGTGGCCGACACCATCGACCTCATGCTGGCGATGGCGAACGACGGGAAGAAGGAGCCGAAGCCGTCCGAGCGGTTCACGGCCTTGGCGAAGGACGAGAAGAAGGTGGCCGAGTTCCGCAAGGAGTTGATCGCCGCCGGGTGGAAGGCGGAGGCGGTGAACCAGTTCCCGCCCCTGCAGGTGGTGCTCGCCCAAAACCTGCTGCGGTACGACATCCTGCTCGACGAGTTCTACAGCGTCATGCAGCTTCCCCACACGGAGGCGCTGAAGGTGGTGGCCGAGTCGGAGGCCAAGCTGAAGGAAGAGACCGACGCGGTGCTGGCCCGCGGGCTGCTGCCGACCATCCACAAGGTGAAGAGCGCGCACACCCGCATCCAGCAGCGGGTGGCGTACCTGCGGGTGATCGAGGGAGTGCGGCTGTACGCCTTCGAGAACGGAGGCAAGCTGCCGGCGAAGCTGTCCGACATCAAGCTGCCGCTGCCGAAGGACCCGGCGTCCGGCCAGGAGTTCAGCTACAGCGTGAAGGACGACGTGGCGACGCTCACCGGTGTGAACCCGCAGGAGGGGGCGCCGGTGACCAACCGGGTGTACGAGCTGCGGGTGCGGAAGTAGCGTGGTGCGGAACGGGTGGCCGACCCTCGCCGCCCGGCGGGCCGACTGCCGACGTCGCCGGTGCGACTCCTTGGCCGACCACCCCGAGGTCGTCCAAGGAGCGGTCGGCTTCCACTGGGCCATCGACCACTGATGGGGACGGTTCACCGCAACATGGTATCAGTCCTCGGCCCGTCGCCGAGGGGTGGTACTCGGTCGTCAGTTGGTCGGCGGACGGCCGCACGGCATACGTGTCCGCCTTCACCGACGACGCCCTGTCACCCGTCGTGAATGCCTTGCCGGGTACGGAAACCATCGCCTACGACACCAAGACCGGCGGCACAACTCGTGTCGAACTGCCCGCGCACCACCTCTTGATGGATCCGTCGGCGGACGGGCGGACGTTCCTGACATCCCGCGCCTTCCGAGTGAGGCCACAGAGTTGGGCGAGCACCCCCCGTGTGGTGCGGGGCACGAAGTGGTCGAGTCGCCCGCCGACTGGAACCAGCGGGGGGACTGCTGGCCGTTCCGGCTCGGCGTGTGCGACCTGAACGGCGACAAATTCAAGACCCTCGACGCCCCGAAACCGAAGACGACCGACGAGTCTTGGAAGCTGAACGTGGAAGGCTTCGCCTGGCGATAGCTCGCCCCCTATCCTGTCGGCATTCCCCCGAGACTCCCGTCATGGCCAAAGCGCACTCCCCCGGCTTCCTGAAGGTCGCCAACGCCGCCCGTAGTCGCGTCACCGAATGCACCGTCGCCGACGTGAAGGCCCGGCGTGCCGCCGGCGACACGTTCACCCTCATCGACGTGCGGGAGGAGGGCGAGTTCGCCGCCGGGCACGTGCCCGGTGCGGTCCACATCGGCCGCGGGGTGCTCGAACGCGACATCGAGCGGGCGGTGCCCGACCCGGCCGCGCCCGTCGTGCTGTACTGCGGCGGCGGGTACCGTTCGGCACTCGCGGCCGACAGCTTACAGACGATGGGCTACACGAACGTCATCAGCATGGACGGCGGCTGGACCGGGTGGGTACACAGCGGCGGCGACGTGGAGAAGTAGCAGCGGTCACCCGCCCCGCCGCAACCGCAGCGGCTTGTAGCTCGAAGCGCCGGTCTTGAACAGGTAACGGACGCCCTGGTTGAAGTCGGCGCGGGCGTGGAAGTGCAGGTGCTTCGCCCAGGCCGGCTTCTCCTCCCCACGGAACCAGGCCAAGTGAGCCAACGCCCACCCGTACATCGGCGGCGTCATGTACTCCGGCTTGAACAGGGTGCTCCCCGGCCAGCGCTTTTTGGTGGGGATGAAGTGGGCGGGCTTGTTGGCGGTGAAGAGGCCGAGGCCGAAGTGGACGGTGGTCAAGTCGGTGAGCAGTTCGTTGTCGTACTCCTCGCTCATGATGCGGCCCTCGCCGAGCAGCTTGACGTGCCCGAGTTCATGAGCCATCGTGCCGACCAACCCCATCGGGTCGGGGAGCATTGAGGTGTCGATCTCCACTTCGTCCTTCCGCTCCCCCTCGCGGTACAGCCCGGCGGCGTACCCCAACTCGGTCCCGGCCTCGTTGACCAAGTGCAGTTTGCCCCCGTCGGACTTGAACCGCAGGTTCACCAGCGCGGGGATGACGTCCATGTACTCGCAGACGCGGTTGAAGAGTCGCCGCGCCGCCGCCTTCGACCCGTCGTAGGGGTCGGGGAAGAATTCGGGAGTCGGTAACACGATCCGCCGGCCGTTGAAGGCGTGGTCGTCAAACTCCTCGGCCAGCCACGTGAGGCGCTCCTCCACCCACTCCTTGGCGGCCGGGTCGCACGGGCACGACGGCGGGAACAACCAGTCGAGCATGGGAAGGCTCCGGGGGTTACACATCGACAACCGGCCACGGTTGGTGGATCCATTCGCTCGGGTTCGTCACCCAGCCGGGCAGTCTCGGCTCGAGGGTGAGCACAACTCGTCGCACCAAAATGTGATCCGGACTCGCTTCCAATCGGAACGACACACGCACAAGGGTGGCTCCGCCCGAGTGCCGCACCCACAGCCCGGACTCCAACCCCTTGGGGTGTGGGAATGCAGTTGGACGGGAACAGGTGGCGTAGTTCGCGGACAGGCGGGAGAGGTGTTCGAGTACGGCCGGGCGAAGCGCGAGCGGCACCCCGCGTAAGTCCTCCAACGCCTCCGGAGTGTAGTCGAGGGACAAGCTGCTCACCGGCCGAGTTCCTCAAGCATCTGCGCGTGGGTGATTGTCCGTCCTTCGGCGAGAGCCCTTTCGTATTCGCCCATGCACCCGACCCGTTCGCCCGTTTCGGCCGTGAACCGCCCGCCGAAGTAGGCGAGCAGTTCAGGGTGCGGAATCTCGGTTTCGCAGCGGTTGGCCGCGTCGGGGGTGAAGTGGGCGAGCCACGGGCGTTCGAGGTGGGTCATGTCCCGAAGCCCGTGGGCGGAATACCGGCCGTACTCCTGCCACACTTGCTCGACGGACTCCCGCTCGGCGGTGGAGAGTTCGTCGGCGGCGGGCACATCCGGAATCACCTCCCGCCCCTGGCCCCACGGCTGGGCGTAGACGTCCGGCACCACCGGGCCGTACCGCCACGCTTCAATTCGTTCGTTGAACAGCGGCCGGGCGTACCACGCCAGATGCCACCCCTGGCAATAGTAGAGCAACTTGTGCAGCCGCATCGGGGTCATGCCTTCGCCTTCCGGATCGGCCGAGGCGAGGTGAACGAGGTGTCGGGCGACGGCAGTGGCGGTGGCCATGAATCGGGACGGTGAAGGTTGGTGGACTGATGGTTACAGTAGCCGGCCGTGAGAAGGCCAGCAAGCTCAGCCGACGGGTCGGCTCACCCGCGGGTGAGCGTCGTGGGAGTTGGTGGGATCGGTCGTGCCGTGTCGCCGCGAAGCGGCCGGCGTTAGTAGCCCAGGGCGGAAGCCCTGGGGAGTGGGGCGAACGAGACTCCGCCCCGAAGGGGCCGGCGTGGGGGTGGACGCCGGCCCCTTCGGGGCGGGGG
>JANNQE010000756.1:0-7221 GCA_031441625.1 Planctomycetia bacterium | reverse complement strand
CCTCAGCAAAGTTTGGGTGCGAGCGTATGCAGCGTACCTACACGCTCAGCCACTCCCGAAAGAGGTGAGTTACCGACCGCGAGAAACCAAAACACCTGCAATTGCAGCGTAAACTCTGGGATCGGGGCAACGGCACCCCCTCAATTGGTCGTGTCTCAGCCGAGAACGATTTGGAAGTCCGAGAGGTTGGTAATGCGACCCGTCCCCTGTTCGATCAGGAGTTGGAGTTCGTCGTTGTTGAAAACGGGGACGCCGTCACGCTCCATTTCCGCGGCGAGTTGTTGAAGTCGGCTCATGTTGCCCATCAACCAAATGTTCTGTTCTACCACGTCCCCAATCTTCTGTTCCAGTTCGGCGATGCGGGCGGACGGGTCGGGGGTCGGCAGTTCCGGCATGGGTTGAGCCCTCGGGGTGGTCATTCCCATCATACCACCGGGCGGGGCGGCCATCACCACCCCGCCCCGCTCGTCGCCCGAGGTCACTTCTTCCGGCGGATCAGCCACAGCCCGCCGAAGGTGATACCCAGGGCCAGCGCGATCCCGCCGACGAGGTAGCCCGGCTGGTCGAGCAGCGCGAGCGGCTTCTTCGGCTCGCCCTTCTTCTCGTCCACCCCGTCGCCGCTCAGGTCCGTCTTGATGCCCTTCTCGTCCACCCCGGTCACGGCATAGGTCCAGGTGACGCTTTCACCCTTCACCGCGTCGCTCACCGTGGCCGTGCCGGCCAAGTCGATCGCCTGCACGCCCTTCACCGTCTTCGCGGTCACGGCGTCGAGCAGTTCCTTCTCCGTCTTGAACTCCTTCGCCGCCGACTCCGGCACGGCGAACAGCGTGGCGTAGTTCCGCCGCCCGCCGGTGACGACGGTGGTCGCCTTCTCGCCCAGGTCCAGCTTGCTGGTTTTGACGGTCGGCCGGCCGGGGCCGGTCGTCGTCTGGGCCACGAACACGTACCCCTTCACGTCCTTGTTGACCTTCACCTCACTCGTCACGTTCACGTACTTCTTGCCCTTCGGCGGGGGCGGCGGGGCGATGTCGGCGGCGGCGAAGCCGGCGACGACGGACGCCGCCAGCAGGGCGGCGAAGAAGCGGGTCATGTGAGAGTCTCCGAGAAAGGGTCTATTCACGTTATCGAAAGGGTCTATTCACGTTATCCGGCCTTCCGCCGACGTGCCAGCCACAGCCCGCCGGCCGTTACAGCCACCGCCGCGGCCACACCGGGGCACCACAGGCCGGGCATCGACACGCGGGGCGGCGGTGGTGCGGTGGGCGTGTCGGGCGGGGTGGATTCGGTCACATGAATGCCAGCGGCGTCGATGGCGGTGATGGTGCAACTGCTGACCGGAGGTGTGGGGTTCTGCCACTTGCGAACTTCGACTGTCGGGGAGCTGAAATGGTGTTCCTGAACGCCGTCCAACTTCCTCGACCGCAACGCCTCCGTCACTTCCTTATCCGTCGGGTACGCCTTCGCAACTTCTGCGGGAATGGCGTAGAGGGTCTTGCCAGCAAGATCGACGATCTTTTTCTCACCCAACTCGACCTTCTCGAAGAGGACTGGTGGGGGCCCCTTGCGGCCGGGGATGAAGCCCGCTTGAGCGGTGACAAAGACCCACTCCTGAACCTTCGGCCCGACTGACACGAAGCAGGAGCCACTGACCGTCTTGCTATCGGACGGCTTGGGTGGGAGTGAGATGTCCGCCATCGCCACCCCCGCGAACAGCACCACCACCGCCAGCGTTCCGAACAGTCGCATGACTTCCCCTCCTGGAAAGGAACCGCCCCGCGGAGCGTGGCGGCGACATTGCGGAGCACACTACCGATCAATCTCGCCCATCACAATATCGAGACTGCCGACGATGCTCGGCAGGTCGCCGATGAGCACGTGGCGGCACAGTTTCTCGATCACGCTCAGGTTGCCGAAGCAGCCACTCCGCGCCCGCACCCGAAGCGGCACGTTCTCCTTGTTCGGACGGCCCACGATGTGAAAGCCCATCTGCCCCCGCGGGCACTCGGTCTCGACGTACACCTCGCCGGGGGTGAGCGTCCGCGGCGGCTCGACGCGATGACTGTACTTGGTCCGAGCTAACTCGTTCAGCTTTACGGCGGCGGCCCCCTTCGGGTCTTTCGTCGCCTCCTCGCCGAACTCCTTCTGCACCGCCTCCCACTCGGCTTGCAGCTTGGCGTACTTCGCCATCGCCTGCTCGCACAGGCGGATGCTCTGCACCACCTCCATCATCCGCACATAGAAGCGATGCCAGCAGTCGCCGATGACCGACCCGTGCGGGGCGGTATCGAACGGCGGGATGGGCACGTCGAAGTCGTAACCCTCGTAGCCGCTGTACGGCTCGGTCTTGCGAAGGTCCCAGGCGTGGTCGCCGTTCCGCTTGTCGAGCGACGCCCGCAGCACCGGGCCGGTGCAGCCGAACGCCAGGGCCATCTCCTTCGACAGCACGCCGACGTTCGCCGTCCGCTTCACGAAGATGTGGTTGTTCGTGAGCAGGGCGTGGTATTCGGGGATGCGGGGTTTGAAGTATTCGAGGAAGAGCTTGCAGCGGTCGAGCCAGCCGACGGGCAGGTCGTCGTGAGCGCCGCCGATGGTCAGGTAGCTGTACGTCAGGCGTGCCCCGCACACGTCTTCAAACAGGTCGAGGATTTGTTCGCGCTCGCGGAAGGCGTACAGGAACGGGCTGAAGCTGCCGAGGTCGAGGCCATACGCCCCCATGCCGACGAGGTGCGACGCAATCCGGTTCAGCTCGCAGATGAGCACCCGCAGCACCTGGGCCTTTTCCGGGATCACCATCCCGCACAGCTTCTCGATGGCGAGCGAGTACGCCAGGTTCATGTTCATCGCGGCCAGGTAGTCCATCCGGTCCGTGTACGGGATGAACTGAATGGGCGTGACGTTCTCGCCGATCTTCTCCGCGCAGCGGTGCAGGTAGCCCAGGTGGGCGACGACTTTGGACACCATCTCGCCGTCGGTGGTCAACTCCAGCCGCAACACCCCGTGCGTGGACGGGTGCTGCGGCCCCATGTTCACCAGCATCTCGTCGGTGCGGACGTCGAACTCGACGACGGTGGCATCGGCCGGGGCGAGCGGGGTCATGCGGGGAGGCTCAGGGGGCACAGCGGACGTGCGGGTACGCGAGAATCTTAGCGTCTTGGGTGACGATTGGGATGTCCAGGATGCGGGCGGTGGCGACGAGGATGCGATCCGCAGGATCTTTGTGAAACGTGCCGGGCAGGAAAATCGAATCGATAGCAATCTCGGGAGTCAGGTCGAGCAGGTGAATGTTCGGAGCGGCAAGCGCCATCCGCACCCAATCCGCGACAGGACGCTGGAAGGTGATCCGGCCTTTGTCCACCAGCATCGCCACCTCCCACACGCTGTACACACTCACCCCCAGACTGTTCGGCGGGGCGGCCCGGAGGTACGCCAGTTGAGAGGCGGACAGTTTGGGCAGGTCTTGCACCCACCAAATCCAGATGTGCGTGTCGAGTAGGATCACTGATTCGCCTCCCAGTCGTCGGGGTCGCAGGCTGGCTCGAACGGGTCGATGTAGGTGTACGGTTCCCCGCGGAGCGGGTACTTGCCGCCTTCGGTCGGGTCGTCGGCCACCGTCGGTGCGCGGACGATGACCACCTGCACGGCGTCACCTTCGTTGAACGGCAGGTGTTCCAGAGTGAGCTTGCCACCGGGTAACACGGTGGCGGTGAGGGTGAGCGGGGGCATCGTTCGGCTCCGAGTGGTGATGGCATTCTACCCCAGCGCCGTCAGCGCTGCTTGCAGCTTCGCCCCGGCGGTCGGGTTCACCATGCTCACGAACGCGATCTTCCCTTGCAGCCACGCCCGGAAGTGCGGGAGTTCTTCGCGGTTCTGCTGGTCCAACCCCTCGGTCTTCGCCCGGTGCAGGATCGCCCGCAAGCGGCGCAGCTCCTCGCGGTGAACGCTCGGCTTCGCGTTCACCACCACACCGGTCACTTCCATCGCCCGGCTTGGACGCATCACCCGCGTCTTCTTCTCGTTGACGGTGAACCCCTCCTCCGCCGCGACGTGCCGCACTTTCGCCAGGGTGTACCCGATGCGGGCGGCCAACTCCGCCGGCCCGCTGAACGTCAGGTCGTCGGCGTAGCGGGTGTAGTTTAGGCCCATCTTCCTGGCGAACCCGGCCAGCCGCTTGTCCAGCTTCCGCGACACCAGGTTCGACAGCGCCGGGCTGGTGGGGGCACCTTGCGGCAGACCGAGCGGGCCGGTGGCGACCTCGTACCGCTCGCCGTTGAACGTGACCGGCTGCCGCGGGCACTCGCAGCACAGCAGCGCGATGACGGTGCTGACCGCCCCGCTGTACCCCACCCGGCGGAAGGCGTGCCGCACCCGCTTGAACCCGATGCTCGGGAAGAAGTCCTTCAAATCCAGGTTGACCACGAACTGCGCGCCGACGTGCGGGGTGGCGTTGGTGACGATGCTGCGAGTCGGCACGAACCCGTGCGCCGGGTCTTCGAGCGGGATCTTGCTCAGGACTTCGGCGAGCAGCCACCGCTGGATCGCCTTCAACTTCTTGTGCGGTGACGACAGCACCCGCTCGCCCCCGCTCTTCTTCTTCACCACGAACCGCACGTAGTGCGTCCGCTTCACCACCTCCGAGTGGAACGCCAGCCACTTCAACTGTGCGATGCTAACGTTCAGCGCGCTCGCCACGTCCGCCGGACTGTGTAACACGGGCAACGCGAGCGCTTCCAGTTTCGCCACGTCCGACAGCCGGTCGATCATCAGCCCGGACACGCCGCGGCCGAGGAAGATGATGTCGGTGGCCTTACGGTGGGCCACGCCCTCGCGCCGCGTCTTCTCCCTCTCAATTGCCGCCGCCTTCTTCTCCGCCTTGACGCGGGCGCGCTCGGCCTTGTCCGCTTCCACCGCCGCCGCACCTGCTTTGGCCGCCTGCGTCTGAATCTGCTCGTACAGCGGCTTCTTGCGGTCGTACTCCGCGCCGGCGGTGTGGATCTCGGTCAACTCCTCCGGGGTGATGAACCCCTGCGCCACCATCTGCCGGTCGATCATCCGCGTGGCGGGGTCGGCACCGTCGGGGATGCGATCCCGCCGGCCGACCCAGGCGTTGCGGAGCGTCCGCGAGCTGTTCGCGGCGTCGAGCACGTCTTTGCGGGAGACGGGCAGGAAGTCACCGGAGTCGTAGGCGGGCGGCGGCGGCGGGGAGGGCGTGTCGCTCATGTTGAAGTGCCCTGTAGGGCGGGCCGAGCAGGTCCGTCAGGACCGCGAGCCCCGCCGTCTTGAATCACCGGCGGGGCTTGTCTCGCTCCGCTCGACTGCGGCCCGCCCTACATCAATTCCAGCCGCGGAAGTACCGCTCGTACCAGCTCGTCAAATCTCGCGGCATGCCTTCAGGGTTGGTCACTCGGGTTCGCAGGGCTTGCAGGTGACGGCACGGCCCCTTCCGCAGCCCGCCGCTGAAGAAGAAACTGCACCCGCACTTCGCCTTCACCATCTTGCCGTCGGCGTCCATCGTCAGTTCCACGTCGTGCTTCTCCACAGTGGCCTTCAGTTCGCGCTGGCCCTTCTCGTTCTTCGCGTCGGACGCCACCTTCACGCTGCCGACCGTGATCCGCTTCGCCGCTTCGGTCTCGGGGTTGCTCGCCCCGAGTTGCTCGGCGCTCACCGCCACGGGCATGATCGACCGCCAGCGGAACACGCCGTCGCCCAGGTCGTGGATCAGTTGCCCGTAGCCGGCGAGTTTGTTCAACCCGGCCTGCACGAACCCTGCCGCCGCCCCGGTCTTCGTTTGCAGTTGCTGGAACGTCAGCCGCGGGGAGGCGTGAAAGGCGCTGGCGATGTCGCCCATCAGGCTGAAGCTCGGCTCCACCGGCGGCAACAGTTGATCCAGTGCCGACCCGCCCGACGTCCAGTCGTTCGCCGTCCAGCCGCTCAGCCCGAGTGTCAGCCGCATGTCACCCATCCGCACCACCCAGAAGCAGGGCAGGCCGGTGCCGAGCAGGTACACATCCGCACCGTCGGCGAGCGGGAGCAGGCGATACAGCAGCATGAGGCGGTCGCGGCCCCACACGCGAATCGTCTCCGGCTCCGGTCCCTTGTAGATCGCCGTCGGCATGTCGATGCGTTTCTCGAACGGCTCCAGCACCACGCTCACGCCCTTGCCCGGCGTCAACTCGAACCGCACCGCCCGCGGCGACTTCTTCGCCCGGTTGCGTTTCAGGAACGCCAGAATGCCGTACAGCCCTTCGCGGCTGATCGGCACCTTCCGCATCGGCATCGCCATCGCGCTTTGGATCATCATGAAGCCGCGGAGCCACGACGGCGGCAGGTCGATCTTCTCCTCGCGGTGGCCGGGGTCGTCCGGGCCGGTCTGCACCTCGAAGCCTTGCGGATCGACGCGGAACCGCGTCTCGCGGTAACTCCGCAACTCCTGAAAGTGGTCGTACAGCGCCCACGAGTAATCGACGTTCGTGGTGCCGAGGCTGACGGCCTCTTCGCTCTGGAACGAATCGCGGCCGACGGTCAGGCAGCCGTAGCTCGACTCGTCCTTGCTGAAGCACTCGAAGAAGAGCACGTCCGGGGCGACGGTGACGACCGGGTCGCACGGGACCAGAGCACGCCACAATTCCCAATCGGTGTTGCGGACGTGGTTCGAGTAGTGGTCGCGGGTCTTCCAGTATTTCAACCGCTCGCGGTCGAACTGCTTCTGAAACTCCGCGGTGATGGGTTCGGCGATGCCGGCGAGCAGTTCCTTCTTCGTCGATGCGAACACGCCACTGCGAATCGCAGCCTCGCGCTTCCGCAGGTCAGCCAGGTACGCATCGTGGGCGGAGCGGTCCTTCGGCGTGAACTTCAGGTTGGAAACGACCACGTCGTGCAGGGCACACACCGCCTCGCGGAACCGCACCGGATCCCGCAGCACGCCGACGAACCCGACCTTGTCGCGCCGCAGGTTCGGCGCGAGCGACACCGCCAGCGACTTCGCCGAGCGAGTCACTTCCGAGCGTCCGCGGTACGCGACGGCGAGGTGCATGGTCATGTCCGGTGGCTGAGTTGCCTTCGACCCCGAAGGGGTCGTTCCCACAGCCCAGGGCGAGCGAAGCGACGCCCTGGGTGTGCGAGCCGTGTGTTCTTCGACCCTGAAGGGGTCGTTAACCCGGGCCCTGATCGACCCCTTAAGGGTCGAAACCCGTTTCCCAGTAGAACCCGGGCGTGGGGGGGGGG
>JANNQE010000755.1:0-1606 GCA_031441625.1 Planctomycetia bacterium | reverse complement strand
CCCGCCGAAGGAGAGGGGAACAGACCAACTGCACCACCGCCGCGGCCACGTCGATGCCGCAGGCCACGCTCAGTGCCCGCCAGCCGGGGACGGCGTTCACCTCGATGACGTACCACACGCCCCGCTCGTCGCACAGTAAATCGACACCTGCCACCACCGCCCCGACGGCTTCCGTCGCCGCGAGCGCCAAACCCACTTGCTCGGTCGTCAACTCGCACGCTTCCGCGCTCCCACCCTGGGCTACGTTGGTTCGCCAGTCGCCTTTCGCTGTCCGACGCATTGCCCCCAGCACCCGGCCGTTCAGCACGAACGCCCGCACGTCCCACCCCGGATGCCGGATGAAGCGTTGCAGGTAGATCACCCCGCCCGTTTGCTCGATGGCGTGAAACGTCCGCCACGCCAGTTCGCGCTCGGTCACACGCACCATGCCGCGGCCCTCGGAGCCGAACAGCGGCTTCACCACCACGTCGCCGCCGAGTGCGTCGAACGCCGGCATCGCGTCCTGCCACCGCTGACACACCGTTGACACTGGCACCGGCAACCCGGCCGTTCGCAATCGGTGATCGGTCAGGAATTTATCGACGCACGTTTCCACAGCCCGCGGCGGGTTCAGCACCACCTGCCCGCGACTCACCGCCTGTTGCAGCACGTCCATGCGGAAGACGATCTGTTCGAGCGAACCGCCCGGCATTGTCCGCACAATGATCGCGTCGAACTCGGCGAGCGGGTCGGATCGCGTGTGGTCGGCGAACAGCGTGCGGAAGTCCACCGCCGCGGCGGTGTGGCCCAACTCGCCCGCCGCGCGGAGCAGGTCTTGCACGTGCCAGCCGGTGCCGCCGGAGAGGATGGCGAAGTTCATGCGGTGGCGGGGGGAGTGGCTTCCGGCGTGGGTTCGGGCAGCGGCTCAGGGAACAGGTCGGCCACCCGCACGCGGAAGTCGGGGAAGAGCGGTTCGCCGGTCAGTTCCTGTTCGGCGGTCAGCCGGCGGATGGTGCCGTCCGGGGTGTACACGTGAGCCGTCCGCCGGTCGGGGTTGACGATCCAGACGAGCGGCACGCCGACGAGCAGGTAGTCGTTCAGTCGGTCCTCGACCTCGTAGTAGGTGTCGTTCGGCGAGATGACTTCGACGGCCAAGTCGGGCACCAGGCGGGCGAACCCGCGGGGCGGGCGGTCGTTCGGGAAGCGGCCGTTGCGGACGAACGAGACGTCGGGCTTGCGGACCACCCGCGGGCGGTGCGGGAAGCAGACGTACCCGGCACGCCCACCGACGACGAGTCCCAAGCGTCGGCGTTCAACGTACTGCCCGAAGGCAAGTGCGAGGCGGCCGTTGACGAAAGCTCGCTCACCGCCGCCCACCTTCTCCACGATCACACCGTCGATCAATTCACAATCCTTCTCACCCGGCATTCGCTCGAACTCGTCCGGGGTGAAGAAACCCCTTCGCGTGCCTGCTTCGTCAGCGAGTTCCCCCCACCCGCCGGGGTCGCTCCGCGACCCGGCGACCTCCCCCACACGGGGGGAGGTGGGGGTTGGTTGGGTGCGTCGCATGGGTGGCTCACGGGGGTCGCCAACAAACACCTCCCCCCTTGTGGGGGAGGTCGGAACG
>JANNQE010000754.1:0-18719 GCA_031441625.1 Planctomycetia bacterium | reverse complement strand
CCTCAGCAAAGTTTGGGTGCGAGCGTATGCAGCGTACCTACACGCTCAGCCACTCCCGAAAGAGGTGAGTTACCGACCGCGAGAAACCAAAACACCTGCAATTGCAGCGTAAACTCTGGGATCGGGGCAACGGCACCCCCTGGAGATGAGATGGTCACGCTCCAAGAGTTCGTGCTGAAGACATTCGCGGCCGGTTGCAGTCGCTCGTCAAACGGCACCTTCCGCTCGTAACCATTTCGGGTACAATTCCAGCCTCACGGGGCCTTAGCTCAACGGTCAGAGCAGGGGACTCATAATCCCTTGGTTCTGGGTTCGAATCCCAGAGGCCCCATCATAACCCCCGGCGAAACCGTGGGTTATGTCATTCCCACTTCCGAGAAAAGCGAGCCGTGGGGATAGCGTGGGGAGGAACCCCGCTCACCCCAGGAACCCGCCCATCACGGCCGCGGCTCTCGCCTGGTCCCCCGGAATGCAGTGGGAGTAGGTCCGCAGCGTGGTCATCACGTCCTTGTGCCCTAGCCGGCCGCTCACCACCTTCACGTTGATGCCCGCCCTGAGTAGGAGCGTGGCCATCGTGTGCCGCAAGGTGTAGGGGGTCATCTTCACCTTCGACGCCTTCCGCACCGGGTCGTACACGCGGTTCTCCAACCCGCCGAGTGTGGAGTGACCGCCGTCCGGTGCGGGGAATATTGGGCCCGTCGGTGCCCCGGCCGGCCGCGCGGCCAGTGCCGCGAGCGTCGGGGCGGACAGGTCGATCACCCGCCGCCCCTCCTTCGTCTTCGGCTCCTTCAATCCCCCCGTGATGCGGCACACCGCCCGCACCACGAACAGCGTCCCGGCGACTGGTTCGAAGTCCCCCCACTGTAGCCCGGCCATCTCCTGCGGCCTCAACCCGGCGTCCGCTGCCACCAGGAAGAACGCCCCGTGCCCGAGGTCGGTGGCCGTGCGGACGAGCGTGCCCAGTTCGTCCGGGGTCAGACTGTGCGTGTTCGGCTTGGGGGGTGGAGTCACCTTCACCCCGTGCATGGGCGAGCGGGGCACCAGCCCGGCCTTCGCCGCCGCGTGGCACACCATGCGGAGCGTCCGCCCCGCCTTGTGCCGCTCGCCCTGGGACAGGTGGGACAGGGACGCCAGGAATGAGGTGCAGCGGAGCGGCGTGAGGTCTCGCAGGTTCACCGGGGCGAGAGGTGAAGTTCGGATGTGCCGCCCGATGATTCTGGCGTCCGTGTCGTAAGCGGACGCGCTCACGGCGGACTGGTGGATGTGCAGCCACTCGTCAAGCCACTCCGCCAGAGTCCCCTTCCGCGACGGGCCGGACTCGCTCAGGGAGCGCACCCAGGCCAGTGCGTCCGCCTTGGCCGTGAACGTCTTGCTCTGGCGGGTGCGGGTGCCCGCCGCGTCCGTGCGGCACACCACCGCCCGGTACGACCCGCTCGGCAGCCGCTCGATACCGCCCTCGCCCCGCCCCCTGCGACTGGCCATGCCACGCCCTCCCCGGAACGGGGAAGGTGTACGGGCGTGGGGGGTTGGTGGAAACTGGTGGCCGCGCGGCCGGGCATTCTGACCCTACCGACCTACGGCCGGCGGTGGCGTCGTGTAGACTCTCGGCACGGCGGGCGTTAACGGCACCGCCGGCACTCCGAGGGTCTCGACATGGCATCACTCCCCGAAGGCGTCACTCGCGGTCAGGTCGGCGGCACGATGAGGACGGACGTGTCAGTGGTGGACGGGGAGGTGGTCGTGGACTTCGGGCGGCGGGTCGATTGGGTGGGGTTCTCCCCGTCTGAATGTCGGGCGTTCATCCGGCAACTCCAGGCCGCGGCCCAAAAGGCGGACGGGCAGCGTGACGCCGCCGCGACGAAGTGAGTCGGCCACCGCGAAACGAACAAGCCCCGGAGGGTGTTCCTCCGGGGCTTGTTCGTTGTCAGTCACTCCGTGACGGCTCCGTGGCCGAACGCCTCCAACACGTCCTGACACAGGCGGCTGATGTCCACCACCGTCGGCAGCCAGATGACGGTGAGGCAGATCAGACCCGTCTCGAACTTGGCCGCGAGGTACGGCACCCACCGCCCCTTCGCCCCCGCCAGACGCTCGGCGCGGGATGTGAGACTGGCGGCACGGGCCGACCGGCGGTCCCACGCCCCGAGCAGTCGGTCGGCCTCCGCCTTGAGTGCGGGCAGCCGGCTGGCCACCATGATGGCCCGCGACACGTTCGTCGCCCCCGCCCTCTCGACTTCGGTCTCGGCCTCCCGCAGACTGTCCTGGGCTTTCTCGGCCACCCCCTGGGCGGCCGTCGCTCGACCTTCGGCCCGGCGTGCCGACACGGACACGACTGACACCAGCACACGGAACATGAGCATCAGCATCGCAGTCCCTCGACGGTGTGGTACGGGGTCTGAAACTGCCGCGGCGGGCGGGTCACTTGTCGGCCGCCGGCATCACCTTCGGCGGCTTTGGCATCGTCACCGGCTTCCAGTCGTCGAACACGTGGAACAGCGTTGCCTGGGCGAGCAGCCGCCGACAGCTCTCCGGACTCGCCCCCCACACGTCCCCCGGTGCGGCCAGCCGCGTCGTGCAGCACGTCGGCGAGATCACCCGGCCGGACTCGTCCAGGCAGATGCCGCCCCCCGAATCCCCCGGCGAGACGCTCAGCCAGAACTGCGTCTGGCCCTGGGCGTTCGGCCCGGCCTTCACCTCGCCGTCCTCGCGGTTGGCCGGTGTGTCCACGCCGAACCCGGCGTGCCACACTTTCGAGCCGGCCGGCGGGGTGGTGTCGGCCAAAAACGCGAACGGGTAAACCCCGGCGTCGGTCGTCACGCACCAGCAGGCGTCCGCCGTCCGGTCGAACGCGGCCACCACGAGGCCGGTCGTCTTGCCGTCCCGGAACCGCATCACCCCGGCCTCGCCCACCTTGCTCACGCAGTGGGCGGCCGTGAGGACGTTCCACCGCCCGTCGGCACGGCGGGGGCCGATCACCGTGGCCGTACAGCCGGCCTGCCCGAACTGGATGCGGCCGATGGCGTTCAGCGTGTCCGGCTTCGGTTCGGGGGCCGTCACCGGCGGCGTTCCGGGCGGTGGGGTCGGGGTGGGCGGCGGCAGGACGTGCGGGGCGAGCGAGCCGAGCGCCGCCCCGATGAGGGCGAGCAGGCCGAGTAGGTAGGGTTTCAGCTTGGCGAACAAGGCGATCTCCGTTCGTTGTGGTGGGCGAATCCGAGCGGGCGAGAGGTGGGCCGGGTGCTCGCAGTCCCCCGGTGTGCGACGGTCCCTCCGGGCGTCTCCCTCTCGCCCCTGTGCGGGGTGCGGCTACTTGTGGTCGGCGGCGGGTGGCGGGTACGACACGCTCACGGTGACGGGCGGGGGCGTCTCGCCGGGCAACTTCAGCCCCTTCGAGGCGAGCCACGCGACGGCCACCGCGATGGCGATGTCAATGGCCCGCTTGACGAGCGGGGATTCGTACCACTTGATCGGTGCTGGCGTGGTCGGTTCGTTCACGGCAGTCTCCGTTCGGGGTCGGAAAGGGACAGCAGGAGGCACACGACGAACGCCAGGAGCCAAACGGCCACACCGAACGCCACGATCACTTGCTCCGGGTCCGGCTTCCAAGGTCGCATTGCGGCTCCTCCGGTGTGGCGTCGGTGTGGCGTCGGTGTGGCGTCGGTCTCCCTCTCGCCCCCGTGCGGGGTGGCCGCGCGGCCACTAGTCGAGCGAGACGGGGTAGTAGGGGATGCCGGCCCGGATCAGTTCCTCGTTCACCACCACGCCCGGGTGGTCGGCCGCCTTCATGACCTCGAACACCCGCTGGCCGTTGGCCGGGTCGGTGAACACGTAGCGGTAGTCGCTGTAGGTCGTCTTCTTGCCCGACGGCTTGAACCGCACTTCCAGGTGCGACTCCCCGCCGAACAGGAGCTTGAGGAACTTGTGCTCGCGGGCGTCCCAGTAGCGGAACCCCCACGTGTGCGAGGTGCCGGGCGACCGCACCCACTCGACGCTGCTCCCGCCCGCGTCGGTCGGGTCGCTCACGCCCGACGATCGGCCCTCCGAGCGGGGCACGTCGGCGAAGGCCGGGTACAGCGGTTCCCACGTGTTCGGCACTGTCTGACTCCGGTCGGGTGTCCGATTCTACGCGGGTGGCCGCGCGGCCGGGTGTGAAGGGTCAGGCGTCGTGGCGTCGGTAGATCGCCGTCAGGATGTTCGGCTCGCCCTGCTCCGGGTTCGGGCGGAAGTCGTCCTCGACGCACCCGGTCGCCACCTCCCGGTATCCCAGGTCGGCGAAGAGCGCGGCCAGTGTGTCGCGGTTCCAGTGGTGTAAATGCTCAAGCGGCCTGCGGTGCTTCCACGGGCCGAACCACTCCCACCGCTCCGGGTGGTGACACCACGGCACCGACACCACCACCCACTCGGCGTCCAGTCCGCGGACGACGGCCGACGGGTCGGGAACGTGTTCGAGGCTGTCGAAGAACGTCACCGCGTCCCACGGGCCGCGGCCCGTGGCCTCGCCGGGCGTCATCGCCCCCGGCACCACGTCGCACCCGACCGCTTCCCACCCCGCCCGTCGGGCCGCCTCGACCACCGCCCCCACGCCACACCCGTAGTCGAGCAGGCGGCCGGGCGGCCGGCGGAAGGCGTTCAGCACCTGCACCCGGTGTTCGGCCAGCGCCCGCATCTTTTCGGGGATGGTCGCGTACCGCGTGGCCAGATACCCCGCGTCGTACACCACGCCGACGGTCAAGTCCCGCTGGCGGGTGCCGGTCGGCGTGTGCAGGTAGTCCGCCTCGGTCAGTTCCACGTCGGTTCCTCCAGCCGCCGCGAGACGAACGCGAAGTCCACCCGCGGTGCCCAATACGAGTACCTGTTCTCGAACCCGTGCGCCCATGTGTTCTTCACGCTCATCCGGCACGCGGGGAACAGTTTGGCCGCGAGCACCGACGCCCACGAGTCGATCCCCATGTACCCCGCCGCCCGCTTCAGCACCTCGACCGATTGCAGGATAGTCAACTCCCCCTGCCGGTCGATCAACCGCGGGTGGGACGGGATCGCCACCCGGTCGCGGCACAGCACCACCCCCGCCAGGTCGTGCGATTCGAGGGCCTGGAACAGCCGCCCCCAGTCGCCGTCGTCGAAGCTGCGGCCGGCGGGGGAGAACCACGTCGAGTGCGGCACCACGACGACATAGGGTCGGTCGGGCACGTCCACCGCCGCGAGCGCCGTCAGCAGCAGCGACGACCCGACGTAGGGTCGCAGGAGTGGGAACCGCTTGCGGATGCTCAGGTCCTGCACCCGCTCCGGAAGCACCTGGCCCACCACCGCCTCGACCTCGGCCCGCTCGTACAGCACGGTCCCGCCGGTGGGCAGGGTGACGTGTCGGGTGAGTCGCGGGTAATTGGGCAGGGCACGGAACAGCGTCTCGATTTCCGCCGCCGCAGGTGCCGCGTAGTACACCACGCCCACCCGCTCGCGCTCCTCCGGTGATAACTGCCCCTCGACCGCGATGAAGTCCCCGATGCCGCCGGTGATGAGGATGGCCTCACCCGCGCCGGGCGGGATCGGCGGCGAGCCGTTTGCCGACTGGTAGCCGGTGCAACCCGCCCCGCACCCCGAACACCGGCACACGTTCTCCCCGAGCGGCGGCGTCGGGTGCAAGCACTTCAACCACACCCGCCCGTGCGGAAGGCCGAGCAGTTGCCGCTCGTGGCCGCCCACGTCCGGCCCCTCGTGCCGGCACGCGGCGGGTTCGGGCGGTTGGTCACGTTCGAACGTGACCAACTCGCCACCCCACGCCGCCCGCAACGCGGGGGTGTGGTGCCAGTGCCAGCACCGCGGGCAGTGCGCCGCCGCGTCGAAGGCGATGCCGGCCGGCGGCACCCGGTCGCACAGGCAGGGGCGGGCCATCACTCACTCCCTGGGTTCGGGTTGACGCAACAGGTGGTGGTGAATTCGCCGACGGTCGTACCGGGGAAGACCGGGTACATCGGGTCCCACCCGCCCGCACACCCGCCGCTGAACGGATTCCAAATGCTCCCGGACCACTGCCAAGTGGTCGAGCCGTTTTCACACTTAGCACCACTCCCACTCCCACTCCCACTCCCACTCCCACTCCCACTCCCACTTCCCGACCCGCTGCCGCTCCCCGACCCGCACTCGCAACAGCCGGCGGTGTGGGCGAAGAACAACGTGCCGAAGTAAACCAGCCCGGCGGCCGACTGGTACAAATACTTCTTCCACACCTGGAGAACCCCGGCGACGCAGAACGTGTCCGCCTGCACGGTGCCGATGAGCGTGGCCGTGCCGCCGCTGCCGCCCGACCCGCTGCCGCTGCCGCCGCCGCTGCCGCCCGACCCGCTGCCGCTGCCGCTGCCGCTGCCGCTGGACACTGGTCCGGCCGCGCGGCCACTCAGCGGCCACGGGTGCCAGACGGGGCTACGGTCGAACGCGAACCAGCCGCCCGCCGTGTGGTAGGCCACCTCCCACGCCACCCCGCTCCCCGGCACCGGCGGGAACCCCCACCCGGCCCCGCACGGCCAGTCCACCCCCAGCCACCGCTCCACGTCGTCCGCGTACCGACTCGCCCAGTTCGCGTTGCTCGCCGAGTCCGCCAGTTCGACCGCCACGCTCCCCCGCAGCCCGCCCGTCACGGCCTCGGTGATGGTCGCCGTGCCGAAGCTGCACCGGATGTCGGCCGGCAACTCCCGCCCGCCGTCGGTCAGCCCCCCACGCTCGAACCGCCCCTGATACAGTGCCGCCCACGAGTCCCACGCCGTCCCCGCCCCGGACGCCTTCTGCACGTCCACCGTGCCGTCGCCGGCCACGGCCACCCGCAGGTTGACGGCCGCACACGCCGCGTCCGCCAGCACGCAGGCCGGCCGCGCGGCCAGGAGCGAGTTCGCCCACCGGCCGGCGGGCGGCACCGGGTAGGCCGGCGAGTGGGCGGTGAGCAGGGCGTTGATCGTGGCCGCGGACGGCGAGGTGAAGCCGGCGGCGGTCACGAGGGCGTCGATCAGTGCCCCCCAACTGGCCTCGGTGCCGCTCGTGGTGGTGTACAGGCGGCCGGCCAGGTCGTGCCGGGCGTCCGCGAGCGACAGCACCACGGCCACCTCGGCGGTCGTGGCGAGCGATGCGGCGGCCGTCGCCCGCGGGTCGGCGAGTGGCCGCGCGGCCACCGCCCGCATGTCGAGCGTGGCGGCCGGCGTGGTGGTGCCGTCGTCGAGCGTCACACGCACCCGCCCCACCCACCCCGACACCGCTTCGAGCGTGATGAGGTCGGCGGCACGGATCAGCAGGTGGCCGGCCGCGAACCGGGTCAGCCCCCAGCACGGCCAGCGGAGGACGCCCAACTCGGCGGGCGGGCGGTCCACGGCCGGCGGGAGGGGCAGCGACTCGGTGTGGTAGCCGGCGGGGTGGTGCGGGATGTCGCACAGGTCGCCCGCCCGCCCGTGGTCGTCGGGTGCGGGCGTGAGGGCGTACACCACCGGCCCGGCCGGCGAACCGCTCACGAGTGCCTGGATGCTGACGCTCATCGGTCCCCCGGCCGCTCGGCCACTAGCTCACCTTCATCCGGAAGTCGTACTCCCACGTCGTCTCGGCCACCGCCCACGGGTCACCCCCGCCCGCCGTCTTCGGCACCACCTGATACCCCTGCACCCGCATCGGCTCCCGCAACAGGCACTCGGTCGGGGCACCCGCCCGCACCGGCTCGTACATCTGCAAGGCGTCCACCACCCTCCCCGCGTCCCCCAGGAGCGACACGGACGGGTCGGTCAGTCCGGCCCCCGCCCGCCCCTCCCGGTCCCTGTCGAGCCGCTGGAACACGGCCACCCGCAGCACGGACGGGAACGCCGTGGTGAGGCGACCGCCCCCGCTCACCCCCGGCTGGTCGGCCCGGCCGCTCACCGGCCGCAGGACGCAGAAGCGGTCGGCCGGCGGGAACCGCAAGTGCCACTCGTCCGGGTGGAGCGAGACGAACACCAGATTCGGACTCAGCCCGAGCTTGTCTCGCAGGCGTGCGGCGACGATCGCCAGCACGTCGGCCGGGGTGGTCGGGTGTCCGTATGTCATCCGATCCCCCTCCGTTCGGGTGGGCGCGCGGCCACCCCACGACATGAATCCGACGGCCACTCATCGCGGGCGGTTCATCACTCCCGCCCGGCCAGTACGGCCTTGAACACCGCGACCAAATCCGCCGGCAGCCGCTGCAAGGCGAGCAGCGCCGGCAGTTTCTCCGGCCGCTTGTCGGGCAGTGCCAGGATCGCGGCCAGGAGGTCCGGGCTGGACACCTCGGGGGCGTCCGTCGGCCCCCAGGCGTCGGCCGTCGCCGGGCACGGGGTGGCCGACACGCGGTACACCCCCGTCACCCGGTCCACGTCGATCACGATCCGCCGGACCCCGAATTTGGTCGGCGTGAACGCGGCCCGTGCCGGGATGTCGAACCCCGGCGGGACGGGGATGTCGCTGATGCTGCCGTCCGGCATCACGCACCTCCCGCGTTCAGGGTGAAGCTGGTGATGGTCACGGCCTGCCCCGACGCGATGCTGACGTTGTCCAACGTCATGTCCCCGCCCCCGCCCGTCGCCGTGACCGTGCCCTGGATGTGAGGGGTGGTGCCGTCCGATGCGTAGATGCGGAAGTGTGCCGCCGTGCCGGTGGCGTCGGCGCTCAGGTCCTCCCACGTCCCGCTCTTGCTCTTCGCCCCGGCGCTCGCGGCGGCGAGCCAGTCGGAGGGCAGGGTGAGGGTGGCGAGGACCGTGCCGGCGTCGGCCGTGCCCACGTTGGCGGGGACGGTGCCCGACCGAATCTTGAGGACTGCGGTCGCCCCGATTGCCGTCTCGATGGCATCGAGCCAGGCGTTCCGGGCGGTCGTACTGAACTGGAATGCCATCACATCACCTCATGCGTTAAGGAAGAAAAGCAGTAACCCACTGTCGCCACTGGCGTCCGTCGCCGAGCCGGTGGTGTTTGCTGCACCCGTCGTCGCACCCCGCACCAGCACCGTGCCGGCGGTCGCGCCGGTCACTTCGGTCAGTCCCGACCCGGTGCCGCTCACGCGGACGGCACCCGCAACCGATCCCGTCGTGTCAGCGGTGCCCGCGGCGGTCGCCCCGCCCGCGACGGTGCCGGCGGTCGCCCCCGTCACGCCGGCCGTGCCGCTCGCGGTGCCGCTCACACGCAGTGTGCCGACTGCACTCCCCGTCACGTTCGCGGACCCGGCCCCCACCCCCGCGACTCGCACCGTGCCTGCTGCCGCCCCGGTGGTGTCCGCCGTACCCGCCCCGGCCCCACGGGTGGTGGCCAGGATCACCCCGGCCCCGGTGGTGTCGGCCGACCCTGATGCGGAGCCGCTCACCCGCACCGTGCCAGTTCCGCTGCCTGTCACGTCCACTGACCCGGACGCCGTCCCTGTGACCGCCCCGGCCTGCGAGTACGCCGAGCCGCTCGTGTCGGCCGTGCCCGCCCCGGTGCCGGCCACACGCACCGTGCCAGCCCCGCTGCCGGTCGTGTCGGCGGTGCCACTGCCGGTGCCACGGATCGACACCGCCCCGGCCCCGGCCCCCGTCGTGTCCGCCGTCCCGGACACCGACCCCGACACCCGCACCGTGCCCGTCCCGCTCCCCGTCACGTCGGACGCCCCGGCCCCAGCCCCGCGGGTGGTGACGAGGACCACCCCCGAGCCGGTCGTGTCACTGGTGCCCGACCCGGTGCCGCTCACCCGCACCGTCGCCGTCGCACTCCCGGTCGTGCCGGCCGACCCGGACCCCACACCCGCGACTCGCACCGTGCCTGTCCCGCTCCCCGTCACGTTCGACGTGCCGCCGGTGGACGTGCCACTCACACGCACCGTGCCCGCCGAGGTGCCCGTCGTGTCACTGGTGCCGCTGCCGGTGCCGCTGATCCCGCTGGCCGCACTCCCCTTGATCTCCACCGCCACAATCGAATACTTCTGGCCGGACGGGGCGCTCAGCCCGACCGTCTTCGCCGCCGCCGTCCCCACGTCGGACCAGTACGCGGCGTAGGCCGTGTAGTTGCTCGCGTCGCGGTAGTACAGCCGCTCGCCGCTGTTGCCACTGGTGGGAGTGATCGAGTTCACCGTCCGCCACGTTCTCGATGCCCCGTCCCCCGCGTTCCAGTCGCCGTTGACCGCCACCACCACCGAATCGCCCTGCGTCGTCGTGAGCGACAGGGACGGCGCCCCGCTGCTCACGTTCGTCTTGCTGCTCGCCCCCACCCCGTCGCTGCCGCGGAAAACCATCACCCCGCCGCCCCACATCTCCGCAGCGCCGGCCGTGCGGGTGAACGTCATCGTCACGTTGGTATTGCTGATGGCGGTCGCGGTCCAGACGACAACGATCGCGTAATCCTGGACGTCCACGAACTGCGCCTGCGTCCACGTCAGCCCCCCGCCGCTCGCCGTGTAGGTGTCCGTCCCGCTCTGGTTCCCCGAGGTGACGACGTAGGCCACCAGCAGGTCGTTCGTCAACACGGCCACGGCGGCTGGAGACTTCGGAGAGGTGGTCGTGTTGAACACGCTCTCCTGCTCGGTCACGAACGTCGGGGCGGCCATCGGGTCACTCCGAGAGGCCGAGGGTCAGGCCGGTCCCGCTGCCACTCACCGTCACCGTCAGGTTCGCCCCGCCCACCGCGTCCGCGATGATCGGCCCGCTCGTCGGCGCGATGTCCTGGAGCGCGGTTGTCGCCCCGACCGCGTCCCACCCCGGCACCGCCACGCCGTTGAGCCTCACCGTGACGGTGAGGGTGCCGGTGTCGAGTTGCAAGCTCAGCCGGCGGAGGTACAACTTCCGCCGCATCCCCCGATTCAGCGGGATCGTCCCCGCGGGCGTCTCCCACCACGGCAGGTACAGTTCGCCGGGTTGCTTCCGCTGGATCACTGAGACCCGCCACCGGCTGACCGTCGAGTCGTACCGCAGTTCGGCCCGCTCGCTCGGCTCCAGGATCGTGTCCCGCCCGTCGTCGGTGATGAACCGATTCGCGGCGGCGCTACTGCCCGACTGGTGGGCCAGCGTGAGGCCGAACGACCCGACGTTCCACGCCTCGCACTCCTGCCCGTCCACCTGGCTCACGCTCAGCCCGGTCACGGTGCGGGCGGCGTCACTCGACAGCCGGTAGTAGCGGGCCACGCCGGGGGCGTAGTCGTTCTGGTTCGCTGAGATCTGGGCGGGGGTGAGGGGCACGCTGCGGAGTGTGCCGCCGTCGGTGATGCCGATCACACGAGCGGCGGCACGGGCGAGGGCGGTGTCGGCGGCGGTACCGGCGGGGTTGGCGGACGAACTCCACCCGATCTGCTGCCCGGACCCCGCCCGGAACTCGCCGGACTGCATCTGCGAGGTCGGGTTGGAAAACCCGCCGCCCGTCCCGTCGGTGAAGGTGTACGTCCGGTCGCGGCACACGACCTGGAGTTGCTGCCCGGACCCGGCCGTCGCCGCAACCGTCACCGATGTGACCGCCCCCGACTGCGACACCTGGACGCGGTTGACTGCGCTCCCGCCCGCCGCCTCGACGGTGAGCGTGCCCGTGACGATGGGCGTCGTGACGGTCGGCGACACCGAGTACACCACCACGCCCGTGCCCGTCTCGTCGGACAGCACCGCGGCCAACCCCGCGGACGTGGTGACGGCCGACACCACCGACCCGTCGCCCTTGAGCAGGCCGGTGAGCGTGGTCGTGGTGGTGGCGGTGACGGCGTTCGGGCCGGTCGGCCCAAGCAGACCGAA
This sequence comes from Planctomycetia bacterium, assembly GCA_031441625.1. Taxonomy (GTDB): domain Bacteria; phylum Planctomycetota; class Planctomycetia; order Gemmatales; family Gemmataceae; genus JALHQU01. Next base: position 6,999 of record JANNQE010000754.1, on the reverse strand, counting down.
CCGGGCGACCGTGCGACCGCCACTCGCCTGTCGGGTGACGGCGTACCTCCGCGGCCGGTGTACCACCACGTAGTTCGCCACCCGACACCCCCCTGGCCGCGCGGCCACTCAGTCACGCCCCACCCCGCTCGGCCGGTGACACCACCACCCCCGCTCGATCACGTCGTTCGCCCCGCCGCCCGTCACGTCCACCAGCTCGAAGTAGTAGTCGCCGACCGGCAGTCCGGCCGGGGCGAGGTCCGTCGCACTCAGGGCGATGCTCAGCCGGCTCCCCGAGACGGTCAGTTTCGAGTTGGCCGTGGACACGCTCAGCACGACCGCCCCCGGCTCGTCGGGCGTCCCAGACCGGACGTGGCAGGTGTAGGCGTTGCCGGCCACGCTGACCGCCGCCCCCGACTCGTCGGTGAAGTCCCAGAAGTCGGCGTAAGCCACCTTCGAGTACGTCTCGATCTGCCCGAGTTGTTCGGAGTCCGGCATGGTCTACCCCCTGGCCGCGCGGCCACACGTTAGCCGATGGTCTCGCCCCGGAACTCCGCCTTGAAGTCGCCCCAGAAACCGGCCTGCGGGTGCTGCCGGCGGAACTCGGCCAGCCGGTCGCGGGCCTCGGCCTCCGTGTCGCACGGGATGAGCCAGCGGTTCGGCCCGGCCGTGACGACGAGTCCGGTCGTCCCGTCGGGTGGCCGCGCGGCCACAGTCTCGGCGACCTCGGGGCTGTCGGTCTTCGGCTCCATGTGTCCGCTCCTAGCTGGTGATGAGGGTGTCCAGTTGCGTCGGCGTGCCGGCCGTGCTGGGCAACTGGGTGCCGAGACTCCGCATCCCGAACGCCCGGTCGAAGAACGCCTGGAACGTCGCGTTGTACGTGGCGCTCGCCCGGTCGTTGGCGCTGGTGACGGTGAACACGTCCTCGGCCGCGAACGGGGCCGCTCCCCCCACCAGTGCCAGCCCCGGCCCGCCCGCGTAGGGGGCCAGTAGCGGCGTCATGACCACGCGGTCGATGTTCAGGTCCGTCCCCCCCGAGAGTGCCGTGGTGAGCCGCACACGCAGCTTGACGCCAGACGGGACACTCTTGCCCGTGCGGAACACCCCGCTGATCGGCGTCCAGGTGGCACCCGTGAGGCCGGGCAGACTCTGGGTGAAGCTGTTGCTGGTGCCGGCCGTGTCCGTCGTCACGGTCCCTCCGGAGTCGCACAGGTCCACCGTCAGCACGCCCGCGGCCGGAACCCCGCTCGTCCGCACCCACAGCGCCACGGCGTAGGGCGTCTGACCGCTCAGGGCGGTGGCCGGCTCCTGCGTGAGACTGGCGAGTGTGGCCGACCCGGGCAGTTTGACCGAGGCCGCCCCGTCGTAGAAGACGACGATGTCTTTGAGGACGTGCGTGCCGGCCGTCCCCACCGCAATCGTCCACGAGTCCGGCACGTCCGCGGTGGCGAAGTCTTCGAGGTCGCCGTTGAGGACGTACGTCTCGTCGGCCGGGGATGTGACGGTGTACCCGGTCGCCACCCCGCTCCCCCGCGGCCAGTCGTACCCCCACACGTCCGCCGGGTTGCCCACCTGCCCGAAGTAGGTGAACCCCTCTCGGCCGGCCGCGCGGCCACCCCCGTAGGAGTCCGCCACGCACTCCACCCGCACCACCTCCGGGAAGATCAGCTCGTTGCTCAGCCCGTCGCCCCGCTTGCTCGACACCACGCACACGCCGTCGCCCGAGTTCGTCCCGGCGACCGCCGCCACGCTCGTGGTGGACCGCTTCACCGTCTTGGCCTGGGTCACCATCTGCCGGACGACTTCCGCCAGAGCCTCGCCCAGCCTCCCGGCCGAGGACGGGCGGTCGGCCCGCACCGTGCGAATCACCGTCTGGCGTGCGGCCTCCTGCACCAAGCTCATCCACGCCTGCTGGTTGCTCACCACCGCCCCGTTGCCCGCGTAGGCGATGAGCGTGGCCACCACGTCACGCAAGCCCGGCGGCGTGGTGGCGTCGTACAGGGTGATGAGGGCTTCCAGGGCCGCGGGCAGGGCGGCCTGGTGCTGGTTCACGAGCAGTGCGAGCTTGCCGCACCGCCCGAGCTGCGTGAACAGGGCGTCGATGTCGATGGCCATGCCAGATTGTACCCGGCCGCGCGGCCGGAACGAGAGCGGGCGTCCGGTATCGGCACTACGGGCACTGGCGGCGTAGAATGCACTGACGGCACTACGGGCAATCGGCCCGATGGCCGCGCGGCCGGGGGCTGCCATGCGGGATGAGACCAAGCGGGCGAAGGTGCGGCGGATGCTGCGGGCGAAGAAGTGGCAGGCGGCGTCGGATCGGGAGGTGGCGAGGGGGGCCGAGGTGGGGCGGTTCCTGGTGCGGTCGGTGCGGGGGGAGTTGGTGGCGGCCGGCCTCATCCCCCGGCCCGAACCCGGCCCGTACACCCCCGAGTCGGTGCAGGGGAAGTTGTTCCGCCCCGGCACGGTGGCACGGGGCGGCTACGTGTTCGACGAGTTGGGTAAGGTCGTTCCGAAGGAGGCGTGGCTGAGGAAGCAGAAGGCGAAGCGGGCGGCAGAGCGTTAGGCCTTCTTGCCCTTCGAGGCTTTCCACGCCTCGAATTCCGCTTGATCTTCTGGCGTCATCTTCCGATAGCCGGCAGCGGCGGCCACTTGATCGAACAGCTTCGGCTGTTTGCTGGCCAGTTTCTCACTCGAAACTTTGGCAGCGGCAGCGGCCTGTGCGTCGAAGTCGTCTTGCATGTCGTCCAGTTTCGCAGTGACCACCTTGAGAACCTCCGTTGAACGGGCTTCCAGTTCCTTCCAGTCAGTATGACTCCATTTCGCCATCGACGCAACCTTAGCCGACAGACCTTTGCCGCTTCCGCCCGGCCAACTCATCAACTTTGCCGCCGGGAACGCTTCCATCGGATTGTTATTCGCTCGACGGGAGTCCAACTTGCGAGACATTTCGTCGGAGTCGAACGCGATCATGTCCCCCCAGAATGTCGCTTGCCCGCCTTCACGCTGGTCGAATCCGAAGCAGCGGTAGATGCCAGACGAGTGGAACACGAGGTAGGACGGCACGCACGCTTCCCCACCCTCCCGCACCCCAAGAAATTCCATCGCCTTGTTCGAGCGTTCGGCTGGCTTGTCGTGGTAGTACGGCGAAGGGCTTCTTTCGACTGAAGACGTCTTGGCGTCATCAAGGAGAACACCAGTTCCCCCGAAGTGACTGAGGTCGGCACGTGCGTCGAATCGGGTTTCGTCCTTCGACTGGTCAACCGCATTGGGCAGCAGTGCCAGTTGAGCCACTTCCCCCATGTCCTTCAGCGGCTTCCCGCTCATCTCCTTCACCGCTTCAGCAACTCGAGTCCGGAGCGTGCGGGCTGCGGGGTGTGGCGTGGGTGGCGTCTGCCCGGCCGCGCGGCCACCGCTCGGCGATGGGGTGGCGGCAGCCGGCCGAATCCACCGTTTCGTTTCCTCTTTCCACTCCAAGCCCGTCCGCGGCGGCGGTCCTGGTGCCGCGTACTGCTCGGCGTCCGGGGCGGGCACCAGCTCCACGATCTCCCCTTCCCCCATCCGCTCCGGGTCGCCCATCAGCCGGCCGAACAGCGTGGCCCACCGTCCGCTCACGGCCTTTACCTTGTCGCCGAACGTCGGCTGGGCCGGCCGCGCGGCCGGGGTAATTGGCGTCCCGTCCACGTTCAACCCCTGGGCCGCGGCACTGTCCGCCCGCTTCTTCCCCGCGTCCGCCGCCACCCGCTTGGCCTCGGCCCGCTGTTCTGGGGTGAAGGCGGGGAGGATTGCCGACCGGATGACCGGCGGGGCCGGTGCCTGTGGCGGGCTACGACCGACCACCAGTGAGCCAGGATTCAGGCTCCTCAACCCGTCTTCGAGCTTGGATGCGGGTGGTGAGTCGGCCTTCGCCTCCGCGTCGGCCCTCGCCTGATCCTCGGCGGTCCACAGCGACAGCCCGTACTTCGGCCGCGGCTTCTGGGCGGTGTCCGCGAGTGTGCTGTTCACCTTGCCGATGTAGTGGGCGATGCGATCCGCCTTCAGCTTGCCCCCGTGCCCGCCGACCGTCTTGTTCAGGGCGAGCAACTGGGCACTGGTGAGGGAACGGAGCATGTCGGGCAGGCCGGCCAACTCGTCCACGCCCGGCGGGTGCCCCATCGCCAGCCGGTTGGTGATGTCCACCGCCTTCCGCTGGGCGTCCTGGTTCGCCCGCTGCCGCAACACCCGGTGCGGGATGTTCGGCCCCTCCGGGGTGGCCGCGCGGCCGGCCGACGGGTCGCTGAACCGCACCAGCCCGCCCGCACTCTTCCACGCCGGCTTGCCGCTCGTGTGGCTGAACGGCTCCCACTTCGCCGCCGTGCGGGCGTACTGCTCGGGGGCGTCATCCCCCCCGTCACCCCCGATCTCGTCACCCAGGGCGCCGACGGCGTCCCAGTCGCCCATCGTGGCCATGTGGATCATGGCGGCCCCGATCTCCGCCCCGTCGGGGACCGGCTTGTGGTCGGCCAGATCGGACGCCAGAGTGATGGCACGCTCGGGGTCGCGGGTCTCCCCGATGCCGGCCGTCACGCACGCCTGCCACCAGTTGGCGTCGTGGGCACCCCTCAGCCCGTCGGCCAGCCGGCCCGCGAGGTCCGGGGAGAGGGCGTAGAACTCGGGCGGGGCCTCCGACTCGAACCCGGTCGCCCCCACCAGCCGGCCCGTGAGGTCCGACACCCGCTCCAGACCGGCCGCCGCGGCACTCACCCCCTTCGCCACCGCACCACCCACGGCACCGGCCGCGCGGCCGGCGGTCTGGAGCTTGGCCCGCACGAGTCGCTTCGCCGCCCGCCACGTGGCCATCGGGTCGCGGGCCGTGCTGTAGGCCAGATAGACGACGCTCGCCGTCGGCATGAAGCTGCCCACCTTCCCCCCGACCGCACCCGCCGCCACGTAGCCGAGTGCCGCCCCGCCGTACCCGCCCGCGAAGTCGGCGACGAACAGCACCTTGCCCAGCACGTCCACATGGGCGTCACTCATCCCACGCTCGTAGGCCGCTTGGCGGGCCAACTGTTGCGTGGTGGCCATCGCCGCCATCATCGGCTTCTCCACCGCGTGGAAGACCTTCACGGCTCCCGCCCCGAGCGCCTTGATGACCTTCCCGCCCGGCACGCGGTCAATGACCCCGCTCACGGCGGCACCGGCCGCCCGCCCCTTCTCCTTCACGGCCGCCATGCCCCGCTGCACCATGTTCGGGTCGGCCTTCGCCGCCTGTTCGCCCGGCGGGGCGTCCCGCAGTTCCCCCGTTCGCGGGTTCAGGTAGGCCTGCTGCCCCTTGCGGGGGCCGGCCCCGATGGTGTGCGGCTGCCACTGGTCGGTCTGTCCGCCGTAGGTCTCGAACTCGCCCGACTCGGCCAAGAGGTCCGGGTGCAGATCGTCTTCGCCCGGCGTGCCGTCGTCCGGGGTGGCCGCGCGGCCGGGCGGTGGCGGTTGACCCGGCATCCCGCCCGCCCCCGGCTGCTCCCCGCCCGCCTGCTCGTCGTGCTCTTCCGGCTTCGTGAAGCCGGCCAGTTCCCGCAACTCCTCAGCCTTGAGCGGTATTTTGGCCTGGATGAGCTTGAGTCCCGTTTCGAGTTTCTCCGCCGCACCCGGATCGGGCACGGCGAACTCGAACGCGGCCGGGATGTCCTCGGTGCCCGCACAGTTCCGCCGCTGCATCCAAGACAAGAGGTCGCGGGTGAGCGTCTCGCCCAACCTCTTCGCGTCCATCTTCAACAGTTGGAACTTGGTGTCCTGGGCGAACTTCGCCCGCCCGCTGCCCCCCAGCCCGTCCCCCCCGTCCTGCCCGCCGGACATCGACTGGCCGACGAACAGCCGCTCGATGTGCCGGTCGAAGTACCCGCTGATCAGGTCTTGCAGCACCTTCACCCCGGCGTGGTTCAGGCTCACCTGCTCCACCGCCGGGTAGCCCCGCTCCTCCGCCCCGCGGGCCACCAGGAGCGCCAGCCCGTTCGTGATCTTCTTCGCGTTCGCTTCCGCCAGCCGCTTCGCCTCGGGGTTGCCCGACGGGTAGTTCAGGATGATGAGGTCCATCATCCCGACGCCCTGCATGAAGCTGAGCATCCACCCCAGCGTCTCCGTCCGCATCCACCCCGACCAGTACACCCGCGACCGCAACCCCACCCCGTGAACCCCGCCCGCCATCTCGCCCTGGAAAAAGTCGGCGTCGTCGGCGACGTGATGGTGGATGCAAAACCGCTCGCGGAACTCCAGCCGGTCCAGCCTCAGTCCCCACCCGCCGCGGTCGAGGACGACGACGGTGCCCTTCTCGTCCCGATACTCGCTCGCCGTCCGCCCGCTCACGATGACGACGGGCGTGCCGTCCCACCCGTACTGAATCTTGTCCCCGTTCACCGGCTGGTGCCTCTTCACCGTCCACACGCCCCCGGCCGCGCGGCCGGGCAACACCTGACTGCCCGCCCGCCCGTACCAAAGGGCTTCGAGTTGGTTGAGGAGGAAGCCGGTCAGGTCGGGGACCGCTTCGACCGCCGCCGTCAACCGCTCCTTCACCCACTCGCCCTTGTTGCCCGCACTCTTCGGCACCTTGACGTGCCAGTTCAGCCCGGCCGTCGGTGCCACCCGCTCTTGCAGGAGTCCCAGGTAGTAGGCGTCCCGCCGCATGGCGAGGGCGTTGGCCGGGCTGTCCTTCAGTGCCTCGTCCCAGCGGTAGGAGTAGGTCTTGCTGACCGTGTTCAGGACCGACGCGAAGTTGAGGGCGTGCGGTGCCACCCACCCGTCCTGACCGGGGCGGAGCGGCTGCCCGTCCGCACCCAACAGGGCGAGCGGCGGCGGTGGCTGCGTGGGGGTGGCGAATGGTGGCCGCGCGGCCGGGGTGAGCGTGGGTGTCATTGTGGTCGCTCCGCTCGCTTGGCGAGGAGTTCGGCCTGTGCGTGGGTGCGGTCGGCCAATGCCCGGACGAGGCGGGTGCGGCGGTCCACTTCGCGATTGAGGTACAGCACCACGGCGAGCAGGATCAGGGACGCC
>JANNQE010000753.1:0-3080 GCA_031441625.1 Planctomycetia bacterium | reverse complement strand
CACCAGCGAGGCCAGAATCGACACGATGTAAGCGATGCCGAGCGGGATGAACAACCGCCCCTCCACGCCGCTCAGGGCGAACAGCGGCAGGAACGACAGGATGACCACGGCCGTGCCGAACACGATGGCCGAGCGGATTTCTTTGCTCGCCAAGTAGACGACCACCACCGCCGGCTTCGGGTGCGGAGACGCGGCGTTCTCCCCCAGCCGGCGGTGGATGTTCTCCACGTCCACGATGGCGTCGTCCACCAGTTCGCCCATCGCCACCGCGATCCCGCCCAGGGTCATCACGTTGATGCTCAACTCGGTGCCGGTGACGAGGCCGATCAGCTTGAACACGAGCGTCGTGACCACTAGCGACAGGGGGATGGCGGTGAGGGTGATGAACGTGGTGCGGACGTTCAGCAGGAACAGGAACAGCACGATCACCACCAGCACCGCCCCGATGACGAGCGCCTCCTCGACGTAGTACACTCCGCGGTCGATGAAGCTCTTCAACTGGAACAACTCGGTGGTCACGGCCACGTCCGCCGGCAGCCCGGCTTCGGTGTCCTGGAGTGCGGCTTTCACCTCGTCGGTCAGCTTGCGGGTGTCGGCGTGGGGCTGCTTGACGATGGTGATGACCACCCCGGCCTGCCCGTCGATGCCCGCGTCCCCCCGCTTCGGGGCCGGCCCCTCCTCAATCGTGGCCACCTGACTCAGCAGCACCGCCCGGTCGGGGTTCGCCTTCACCACCACCTTCCGCAAGTCGGCCACCACCTCCGCCGGCAGCGGGCCGAACCGCCCGATCACCCGCACCGGCCGTTCGCCTTATTCCTCCTCAACGAACCCGCCGCTGGCGTTCAGGTTGTTCGCCCGGATCGCCTCCTCCACCTCCCGCAGCGACACCCGGTACGCCTCCAACTTGACTGGATCGATCAGCACCTGATACTGCTTGCGGTCGCCGCCCATGACGATCACTTCGGCGATGCCGGGCAGTTTCAGCAACCGCGGGCGGACGACCCAGTCCACCGTCGTCCGCAGGTCCATGCGGTCTTCCAGCGGGGTGCGGAAGGTGACGGAGTGGAACCGGCCGGCGTGCCGGAAGGTGACCGTCCGCCCCGGCGGGCCGTCCCACGTCAGCCCTTCAACGTTCACCGCCTGCCAGTCTTCCGGGCAGGTGCGGTCGGTCGGCCGCCACACGGCGTTTGGCGTCCGTCGTCTCCCGCCGCTGGTTTCATTTCCCCTCCCGACACATCACTGCCATTCCCGCACCCAACCGACCCTCGGTGCATTTTTTGCTAAACTGTCCACGTGAACCTCGGGATATCGCCGAAATGAGTCGATCCACAACCGTGTCTCGTCCTAAGCGGCGTGGTCGTCCCGTTCTATTGTAACCCCCGCTTCCCAACAGTGAGAAGCGGGCGACACAATCGGAAGGATCGCGGAAGGCGAAAGTCGGTCGGAGGTTCGGATCGCGTCGAAGGAAGCCGAAGACACGCCAGGGCGGTGCCGTGTTCGATCGCAGATCGCCGACACCACGAGAGGATCGCGATGACAGAACAGATGCCGTTGGTCGAGGACGTGCAGGATTATGCCCAGAATATCGTCGATACGGTGCGCGAGCCCCTCTTGATTCTCGACGCCACCCTGCGGGTCCGGTCCGCCAACCGCGCCTTTTACCAGACTTTTCACGTTTCGCCCCAGGAGACCGAAGGCCGGCTCATCTACGAGTTGGGCAACGGCCAGTGGGACATCCCCGACCTGCGGATCCTGCTTGAAGACATCGTCCCCAAGAGTTCCGTTTTCGACGACTTCGAACTCGAGCACACATTCCCGGACATCGGTCGCCGGGTGATGCTGCTCAACGCCCGCAAACTCCAAGCGGGCCGGCACGGCGAGCTGCTCGTTCTGGCCATGGAAGACGTGACCGCGCGCAAGCAGGCGGAAGAGGCGTTGCTCGAAGCCGGGGCGTTGCAGAGAGCGATCTTCAACAGCGCGAACTTCTCGAGCATCGCCACCGACGAAAAGGGCGTGATCCAAATCTTCAACGTCGGGGCCGAGCGCATGCTGGGCTACACGGCCGCCGAAGTGATGAACCAGATCACCCCGGCCGACATCTCCGATCCTCAGGAAGTGATCGCGCGCGCCAAAGCGCTGAGCGTCGAGATCGGGACCCCGATTACGCCGGGCTTCGAGGCCTTGGTGTTCAAGGCCGCGCGCGGGATCGAGGACATTTACGAGCTGACCTACATCCGCAAGGACGGCAGCCGGTTCCCGGCCGTCGTCTCGGTCACGGCGTTGCGCGACGCGCAGGACGCGATCATCGGCTACCTCTTGATCGGCACCGACAACACCGCACGCAAGCAAGTGGAAGCCGAACGAATGCTGCTCGACCAGCGCCTTCGCGACCAGCAGTTTTACACCCGATCCCTCATCGAGTCCAACACCGATGCGTTGATGACCACCGACCCCCGCGGCATCATCACCGACGTGAACAAACAGATGGAGGCGCTCACAGGTTGCACCCGCGACGAACTGATCGGCGCGCCATTCAAAGATTACTTCACGGACTCCGAGCGGGCCAATGCGGGCATCAAACTGGTGCTCGCCGAAGGCAAACTCACCGATTACGAACTCACCGCGCGCAACCGGGACAGCCAGGAAACCGTGGTCTCCTATAACGCGACCACGTTCCACGACCGCGACCGGAAACTGCAAGGCGTGTTCGCCGCCGCCCGCGATGTCACCGAGCGGAGCCGCCTGGGAAACCAGATGCGGTCGCAGGCGGCCGAATTGTCGGATCTGCACCGGCGGAAGGACGAATTCCTGGCGATGCTGAGCCACGAACTCCGCAGTCCCCTCGCCCCGATCGCCAATGCCGTTCGATTGCTCGGGCTGCAGAAGGGGAGCGAGAACCTGGTCCAGCGGCAGGCCCGAGGCATCATCGAACGTCAGATGGGGCAACTCCAGCACCTCGTCGACGACCTGCTCGAAGTGTCCCGCATCACCACCGGCATGGTTCAACTCCGCCGAAAATCGGTCGCCGTGAGCAGCATCGTAGACATTGCGGTCGAGACCGCGCGCCCGCTGATCGAACT
>JANNQE010000752.1:0-5414 GCA_031441625.1 Planctomycetia bacterium | reverse complement strand
GGAATAACGTCGACAACGACGCCCTCGTCGAACTGCTCGAACTGCTCGAGAACGTGTGCGTCGATCCGGAGTTGCCCGAGGAGCGGTGGGGCGCGATCGTCATCAGCAAGAGCGGCGGGACGATGGAAACGGCCGCCGCGTACCGGGCGGTGCGGGCGGAGATGGTCAAGTTCTACGGGCCGAAATCCGACTGGCTGAAGCAACTCCTCGTGCCCGTCACCGGGCCGAAGGGCAAGCTCCGCGACCTGGCCAAAGCCGAAGGCATCCCCGACGACGACATCCTGACCATCCCCGACGACATCGGCGGGCGGTACAGCGTGTTCACCCCGGTGGGGTTGCTGCCGGCGGCCGTCATGGGCCTGGACGTGCGGGCGCTGCTCATCGGGGCCGCCGCCATGACCAAGCGGTTCCTGGAAGAGCCGTTCGACCGCAACCCGGTGCTGCAATACGCCGCCGTCAACCACCTGATGACCGAGGAGCTGGGCAAGAGCACCCGCGTGATGGCCGTGTGGAACCGCAAGCTGGAGAGCGTGGGCTTCTGGTACGACCAACTGCTGAGCGAGAGCCTGGGCAAGAACAACCGCGGGGCGACGCCGATCACGAGCGTGTACACCCGCGACCTGCACAGCCGAGGGCAGCAGCACCAGGAGGGCACGCGGGACAAAGTCATCAACAACCTGATCGTGCGGCAGGCGAAGCACTCGCCGGTGGTGGTGGGCATGTCCGATCGGAACGAAGACGACCTGAACCAGTTCAGCCGCAAGGGGTATCCGGACATCCTGGACGCGGCCATCAAGGGGACGACCCAGGCGTACACCGACGCCGCCCGCCCGACGGCGGATCTCATCCTGCCGGGGGTCCACGAGCACGTCATCGGCCAACTGATGCAGATGCTGATGATCGCCACGGTGGTGGAGGGGCGGCTGAGCGGCACCAACCCGTACGGCCAGCCGGGGGTGGAGGCGTACAAGAAGAACATGATGACGCTGCTGAAGGCCACCCCGAACCTGCCGAAGGGCGAGGTGGCCGACCAACTGAAGGGGAAGTGACGAACCGCCCCGTGTTCGCGGCGAGCGGGAGCGCCCCTGGCACCCAGGCTCGCTCCGGTTCGCCGCGAACACGTTCGGGTCACCTGTCCGCCCGCGGCGGGGGCAGCACCTCCCGCTTCGGCGGGAACTTCTTCTCCAACTCGGCGACCAGTTGCTTGAAGTCGTCCCGCTCCCGTAGCGGTTCGAGGTCTTTGTCGGCCTTCAGGTGGGCGGCGTCCTTGTAGCCCGCTTTCACCGCCTTCTGAAGCAACTCCGTCGCGGTGTCGGCGTGTTCAACCTTCTTGTCCGCCATCTTGCCCGACGCGACGGCGTACACACGGGCGAAGTCATACCACTGCACGCCGCCCCAACCCGACAACTTTCGCAGTTCGGCGACCTCCGCCACCGCCTCCGGAACCTGCCCGGCGTGCAACCGGGAGTTCGCCCGGACCGCCCGCACCAGCGGCTGCTCCTGCCTCGGGCTGAGATCGACCGCCTTGTCCCAGTCGGCCGCCGCTTCGGTGTGCTTCCCCAACCGGCCGAGGTACTCGGCCCGCCCCCCGTAGCTGTTCCGCAGGAACTGGCGTGGGGTCACCGCCCGCGGGTCGGCGGTGTGGAGGGGGCCGAGGGTGTCGATCGCTTTGCCGAACCACTCCAGACAGTCGGCCGGGCGAGCGGACTCTCGCACCAGCAGGGCGTAATTGCAGTAGCTCCCGCCCAGGCTCACTCGGTACCCGGTCACGTCGGGGAAGTCGGCGGCCAACCGCTCTTTCTGTGCCAGGCCGTTCCGGTGTTCGGCTTCCGACTCTGCCCGCTTGCCCAGATTTCTCAGCAGCACGCCCAGGTTGTTGTGGACCCCCGCACGGGTGGCGCGGTATTCGGGCACCTCGGGGAAGTCGGCGGTCAACTTCTCCCAGATGGCGAGGGCCTGGCGGAACGGCTCCTCCGCCTCATCTTGTTCGCTCGACTTGGCGCGGAGAATTCCCAGGTGGGTGAGGCAGATGGCCTGAGAGGCCCGGTGGTCGGGCACGTCCGAGAAGTCGGCCACCAGCTTCACCTGCAGGTCCAACCCTTTGCGCAATTGTTCCTCCGCCTCCGCCCCCAGACCACGATCGGCCAGCAAGGTTCCAAGGATGATGTGGGTGGAGGCCAGGTCGCGGCGGTATTCGGGCATCGTGGGGTTTTCGGTCACCAACTTCTGGAGGCCGGCGAGTCCGAGCCGCATCAGTTTCTCCCCCTCGACACCCTTCCCCACATCCTTCAACAGGCTGCCCAGGTTGGTCTGAACCCCGGACAAGTCGGCACGGTACTGGGGCACCTCGGGGTGGCCGGCCGCCACTTCCTCCAACAGCGCCAATCCCTTCCGGAAGTGCTCTTCCGCCTCGGTCCGCTGCCCCGAATCCTTCAGCACGATTCCGAGGTTGCCGTGACCGCCGGCCAGCTCGGCACGGTAGTGAGGCTCCGCGGGGAAATCGGCCGCCAACGTCTCCAGGAGGGCCAAACTCTTCCGCTGATGGCCTTCCGCTTCCGCCTGTTGGCCGTACCCCTTGCGAACAATCCCCAGATTCTTGTATCCCAGTGCCAAGTCGGTCCGATGGGCAGGGGCGAGCGGCGATTCGGCCGCCAGTTTCTCGAACACCGCCACCCCCTTCCGGTACTGCTTGTCCGCCTCCACCAGCTTCCCGAGCTCTTTCATCAGCGCCCCCAGGTTGATGTGGCTGCGAGCCAGGCCGGCACAGTAGTCGGGGGCGAGGGGGAACTGGGCGACCAACTTGGCGAACTCGCCGCTGGCACGCTCGAACGCCGCCACCCCTTGGGCCCTCCGCCCGAGTTGGAATTCGATCATACCGACCCGGTAGGCGGCCAGGGCCGTCCGCCACCGCGTCTGTTCGTCGTCCCCGCCCCCGCGGGCGAACTCCTGGTAGTACGTCAGCACCTCCTCCAGGAACTTCTTCTGCTGCGGGCTGATCGCCTTCTGGGTGGCCAGCGACTCGCCGGTCACCTCGGACACCATGGCGTCCAGCACCGCGGCCGTCTTGGCATACGCCCTCTGCTGGTCGTCTCGGCCCTTCAGTGCGGCCACCTTCGCCACTTCCTCGGCTGCCTGGGCATTCCCGGCGGCGATCTTCGCCTGCTCTTCCTTGTTCGCCCGGTCCATCGCCACCACGAGCCCGGCCGTCGTGCCGGCGATGCCCAGCAGGAGCACCGCCACCACCACAGCCGCAGCGATGTTGAACAGCCGCCGCCGCTTCCGCTGTTCGCCTTCACGCACCACCGCTTCGGCCCGCTCCGTCTCGGCGTGTCGTAATCGTGCCTCGACACCGGCGCGGTACGCCCCCACTTCGGTCGCCACCGCTCGTCCGTCGGCGGGGCGCGAGTCGCGGTCGGCCGACAGGCAGCGCTTGGCGAGCGCGATCAACTCGGCATCCGCACCGCACCCGTCCAATCGAGCGAACACGTCGGACAGGTCGGCGGTCGCGGCCTTCTGCACTTTCTCCGCAGTGTTCCCGACGAACGCCGGTTGGCCGGTCAGGATCGTGGCCAGGATGGAGCCGAGGGCGAACACGTCCGCCCGCGCGTCCGCCGCCTCCCCGCGGGCCTGTTCCGGAGCCATGTAACCGGGCGTACCCATGATGGCGCCGACCATCGTCAAATGCGGAGTGGGGAGTGGGGAATGCGGAACGGGTTCCGTCTCGTCATTCCGCACTGCGCGTTCCCCATTCCGCATTTGACGCGCCAGCCCCCAGTCCATCACCTGCACTTCGCCGAACTCGCCGACCATCACGTTGCCCGGCTTCAGGTCGCGGTGAATGATGCCCCGGCTGTGCGCGAACCCGACCGGGTGGGCGATCTGCTCGAAAATCTGGATGAACCGCGGCAGGTCGTGCTGGGGCGACGGGCGGGCCTTCAGGTCGTCCGACAGCGTCTGCCCGTGGACGTACTTCATCGCCAGGAACGGGGAGCCGTCGGGCAGCGTGCCGAGGGCGTACACGGGCGGGATGTTCGGGTGCGGCAGCTTCGCGGTGATCTTCGACTCGGTGACGAACCGCTCAGCGTTCGCGCCGGGGAGCAGCGTCTTGATGGCCACCTCGCGGTCGAGCGTCAGGTCCACCGCCGCGTACACCCGCCCCATCCCGCCCTTGGCGATCTCGCCGGTGATGTGGTAGCCGGAGATGGCAGGCGAACCGGGCGGCGGGTCGGGCAACCTCGGGCGGGTGGAGTCGGCCGAAGCGTCCACCGTAGCGGCCGGATCGAGGCTCGACTCGCGAGCGGCGGTGCGGTCGGGGTCGGCGGACGGCAGGTGCGGGTTCATGGCGAACACCCGGACGGAAGTGGCACGGTACGGAGTAACAGTGATACCGTGCGACCGTCCGGGTGTCGAGCGAAATGCGAGTGTGGCGGGATCACGTCACCGCTTTTTCTTCTTCTTCTTCCGCTCTTCGGCCCGGTCCTTGGCCGTCTTCTTCTTGCCGGTGTCGCCCTTCGTCTTCAGTTGGTTCATGCCGCCGGGCAGGAACGCCCCGGCCTTGCCCAGCCCGGTCATCATCTGCATCCGCTGCCACAGGCTCATGCTGGCCATCTGCTTCATCAGTTGCCGCACCGTGTCGAACTGCTTGAGGAACTGGTTCACCTCGTGCGGCTCGACGCCCGCCCCGGTCGCAATCCGCCGGCGGCGGGGCGTGTCGATCATGTCCGGGTTGTTCCGCTCCTTCTTCGTCATGCTGTCGATCATCCCCTGCACCCGCTTCACCGCCTGTTCCGGGTCTTCCCCCTCAGGGACCATCTCGCTCATCCCCGGCATCCGCCCGATCAGGTCTTTCATCATGCCCGGCTGGGCGATCATCTCGAACTGCTTGCGGAAGTCCATCAGGGTGAACTGCCCCTTCACCAGCTTCGCCTGCTGCTCCTCCAGATCCTCCTTCGAGATGTTCTTCTGCATCTCGGCGATCTTTTCCACCACCCCCATCAGGTCGCCCTGACCGAGAATCCGCTGGGCCATCCGCTCCGGGTGGAACTCCTCCAGTTTGTCGAGCTTCTCGCCCACGCCGATGAACTTGATCGGCACGCCGGTGACCTGCTTGATGCTCAGGGCCGCCCCGCCGCGGGCGTCGCCGTCCAGCTTCGTCAGGATGCAGGCGTTCAACTCCAAGGCGTCATGGAACGCCTTGGCGACGTTCACGGCTTCCTGGCCGATCATCGCATCGACGACGAGATAGACTTCGTCCGGCTTCACCTGCTTGTCGATGGTGCGAAGCTCGTCCATCAGCGAGTATTAAATCGCACTCTGATATTTGAATTCCCGATATGAGACATAAAGAATTTTTTAAAAGAATTTAAAAAAATGTCTCATAAGTAGCAGATCACTCTGAGAATTATCGAAATTCG
>JANNQE010000751.1:0-2001 GCA_031441625.1 Planctomycetia bacterium | reverse complement strand
GGGGAGAGGGGGACCGAGTCCCATGCCCATCTTCCTGTCCGAACCGCCCGTCATCCTGGTCGCCCTGCTCGGGGTGCTGGGCCTGCTCGCCGCCGGAGTCGGGCTGGTGGTCCGCGTCACCCTGGCCGAACAGCCGTGGGCGAAGTCGCTCGGCCGGGCGATCCTCGTCGTCGGCGTGCTGCTCCTGCTGCTCGCGTTCGCCTGGTTCATCGCCGGGTTCTTCATCGAAAGCCCCCGCGAGGAGGCCGTGCGGCGGGTGGGCACCATGGCCGACGCGGTGACGGAGAAGAACTGGGCGAAGTTCAGCGAGAACGTGTCCGAGTCGTTCGACGTGAAGGGGATGAAGAAGGCCGACCTGAAGCAGCGGTTCGACCAGGGCGGTGCGTACAACCTGCGGGCGGTGGCGTGGGACTTCGCCCCGACCGACCCGCCGCGGATGACCGACACCGAGGTGGTGATTCAGTTTGAAGGCAAGGCGACCGCGGCGACCGGCGAGCCGCTGCTGCGGCACTTCGAGGCGACGTTCGTGAAGGACCCCGACGGCAAGTTCCGCATGAGGCGGTATCAGGCGTTCGACTACGTGCAGAAGAGCCAGAAGGAAGACGTGCCGTGACGACCGCCGCGGAGTGGACACCGCCGCGGGCGGCGGGGGGTCTGGCGACCGGTGCGGACCCACCCTACAACTCAGAACATGTCCGACCGTGACCGCATCCCCGTCGCCCGCCCGGTGCAGCGCGAGCCGGTCGTCGTGAAGGCCCCGCCGGCCGGCCGCAAGTTCGCCTGCTCGTCGTGCGGCGCGCGGCTCGACTTCGACCCGTCGTCCCGCGGGCTGAAGTGCCCGTACTGCGGGTTCGAGCAGAAGATCGAGCGGGGCGACGCGGCCGAGATCGCGGAGCGAGACTACGCCGACTACCTGGACCGCGAGGAGGCGAACGGGCGGGCGATCCCCGGCCGGGCGAGCGAGACGCGGTGCCCCGGCTGCGGGGCGAACGTGCTGCTCGAAGACCACGTGGCGACCGACAAGTGCCCGTTCTGCGCCACCCACCTGGACACCCAGCCGGAAGCGGCGAAGGCGATGATCCCGCCGGAGTCGCTGCTGCCGTTCGCGGTCGATTTGCGTGAAGCCCGTAACGCTTTCACCGCCTGGCTCGGCTCCCTCTGGCTCGCCCCAAACGCCCTCCGCAAGCTGGCCGCCCTCGGCCAACTGACCGGCGTGTACCTGCCGTACTGGACCTACGACGCGAACACCGTCACCTTCTACGAGGGCGAGCGGGGCGACAACTACACCACCACCGAGTGGTACACCGACACCAACGGCCGGCGGCAGACCCGCTCCGTCGTCCGCACCCGCTGGACGCCGGTGCAAGGCGAGGTGCGGCACTTCTTCGACGACGTGCTGGTGTGCGGCAGCACCAGCCTGCCGGCCGACCTGCTCGAACGAGTCAACGACTGGAACCTGAGCAAGTTGGAGGCGTTCCGCCCGGACTACCTGAGCGGGTTCCGCACCGAGCGGTACGCCATCGACCTGCGGGGCGGGTACGACGCGGCGAAGGGGCTGATGGAGCCGACCATCTACCGGCTGGTCTGCCGCGACATCGGCGGGGATCACCAGCGGGTGGGGTCGAAGCGGACGCGGTACAGCGCGGTCACGTTCAAGCCGCTGCTCCTGCCGGTCTGGGTGGCGGTCTACCACTACCACCAGAAGACGTTTCAGATCGTGGTGAACGGCCGCACCGGGCGGGTGGCCGGCTACCGCCCGTGGAGCGGGTGGAAGATCGCCGGACTAGTGGCACTGCTGGTGGCGATCTTCGCGCTGATCACGTTCCTGGTGATCTACTTCAACCAGTAGGGTGGCCCGGTTTTGTTAGCCCGAAGCGCGACCGAGGGGCCAGTCACTACGGGAACGACGAGCCGCGACCACCAAGGAGCGGGAATCGGGTTCCGGTAGGGTGGCCCGCTCTCTCCGAGAGCGGGAATCGGGTTCCGGTAGGGTGGCCCGCT
>JANNQE010000750.1:0-2578 GCA_031441625.1 Planctomycetia bacterium | reverse complement strand
CCCGCCCGAAGTGCTCTGCTCGCTCCGCGAGCGGTCTTTCCGGACCCGCTCGCGGAGCGAGCAGAGCACTTCGGCCTGCCGATTCAGACACCACTATGCCACTCCCCACCTCCACCCGCACGCCCCCCACCGCTGCCGGCCGCTGTCCGTCGCAGGGCGACTTGCAATCCCTCATCCACGGCGACCTCGACCCGGCCCTGTCGGACGAGGTGACGGCCCACGTGGGCGACTGCCCCGGCTGCCAGGGGGTGATGGAGTCGGTCGCCTCCGGGGAGGTGGCCTGCCTGCCCGCCGCCGTGCGGCACCTGCCGATGCACGAGCCGCCGGCCAGCTTGTGGAAGGCCATCGACCGGGTGGTGGTGGAAGTCACCCGCACCGGCGCGTACAAGGCCCTGCCCGACCCGGACGACGACCTGGACTTCCTCACGCCCACGGAACTCCCCGACCGCATCGGCACCCTCGGCCCGTTCGAGGTGATCCGCATGATCGGCCGCGGCGGCATGGGTGTGGTGCTGCACGCCTTCGACCCGGACCTGCAACGGGACGTGGCGCTGAAGGTGCTCGACCCCGAGCTGAGCAGCAACAAGACGGCCCGCCAGCGGTTCTGCCGGGAGGCCCGCGCCGCCGCCGCCGTCACCCACGAGAACATCGTCACCGTCCACCAGGTGAACGAGGACGAGCGGAGCGGGCTGCCGTACCTCGTCATGCAACTGATCAACGGCGAGAGCCTGGAACAGCGGCTGCGGCGGGTGGGCAAGATGAGCGTGCCCGACGCCGCCCGGATGGGCGCACAGGCCGCCGCCGGCTTGGCCGCCGCCCACGCCCAGGGGCTGATTCACCGCGACGTGAAGCCGGGCAACATCCTGATCGAAGCCGGCGACAAGGTGAAGCTGACCGACTTCGGCCTCGCCCGCGCCGCCGAAGACATGAAGCTGACCCGTACCGGGTACGTGTCCGGCACCCCGCTGTACATGGCCCCGGAGCAGGCCCGCGGGGACGACGTGGACGCGCGGGCGGACCTGTTCAGCCTGGGCGTGGTGCTGTACGAGGCGGTGGCCGGGAAGCCGCCGTTCGACGGCAAGACGCCGCTGGCCGTGTTGCGGGAAGTGGCCGACACCCCGCACCGCCCGCTCCGGAAGCTCACCCCGAACGTGCCCGAGTGGTTCGAGGACGTGGTGGACGGGCTGCTGGCCAAAAGGCCGGACGACCGCCTGGACACGGCCGCGGCGGTGGCGGCGGTGCTGGCCGCGCACACCACCAAGTTGAACGGCGCGGGCGAGTCGGTGCCGTCGGCCCCCTGCGCGGTCGTGCCCGGCGCACACCTGTCAAAGGTGGCCAAGCGGAAGTTCCGCCGGAAGCTGGTCGCCATGCTGACCCTCCCGTTCGTGTTCGGGCTGGGCGTCGGCGCGGTGGCCTCGTGGGGCGTGTTCGACGGGCCGAAACAGACGACCGTGGTGACGGTGCCGGGTGAGCCGGTGGCCGCTCTCACCCCGCCGACGGTGCCCGCGGCCGGCGAGCCGGCGGTCGAATACACCCCGTTCCCCCTGGACGGGGAGTTCGGATCGGTCTGGTCGGTGGCCGCGTGCGGGGACGGGAAGACGCTGGCCGTGGGTACCGAGGACGGCACCGTGCGGTTGTACGACCTGTCCGAGTTGGCCACGTCCAAGCGGGCGAAGGTGACGGTGACCAAGCACAAGGGGCCGGTGTGGGGGATCGAATTCCACCCGCGGAAGCACACCCAGTTCGTGACGGCCAGCGACGACGGCACGGTCAAGCTGTGGGACACGAAGACTCAGGAGTCGAAGGACATTTTCACCGGCCGCACGGGGGTACGGGCGGTGGCGTACTCGCCGGACGGCGACTACCTGGCCGTCGGCGAGCGGAACGGCATGGTGACGGTGTTCAGCCTGTTGAACGAGGAGATGAAGTCGGTGCGGGAGTTCGACCACGGGTCGTCGCTCAACGCCCTCGCCTTCTCCCCCATGGGCAGCGGCGCCCACCACACCCTGGCCACGGCCGGGTCGGACAAGGTGGTGCGGGTGTGGGACACCGACGGCCGGTCGGGCGACTCGCAGTTGAAGCTGGAAGGGCACCGCGGGCCGGTGTACGCGGTGGCCTTCAGCCGCGACGGCAAGAAGATCGCCACCGGCGGGTGGGGCAACTCCATCCGCCTGTGGAACGCCGAGAGCGGGAAGGAGGAGAAGGCGCTGGAGGGGAACGAGTACGGCGTGTGGAGCCTGGCGTTCACCCCGTGCTGCGGGTACCTGGCCAGCGCCGGGCAGGACGGCACCGTGCGGGTGTGGGACACGGACAGCGGCAAGGAGGTGCGGAAGATCCAGGCGCACCGCCCGGTGGCGCACGTGGTGCGGTTCACCCACAACGACCCGAACGCCCCGCTGCACCTGATGTCCGGCGGCCGAGACGGGGCCGTGCGGCTGTGGGAGATGAAGAGGTAGCGGAAGCTGAACCGGCGGGGGGGGGGCCCCCGGGGGGGTGGGCACCCCCCCCGCGGCACCCCCCCCGGCCCAAGGAGGGGGGGCCCCCGCCGCGGGCCACAACAACCAGATTAAAGAAAACA
>JANNQE010000749.1:0-5116 GCA_031441625.1 Planctomycetia bacterium | reverse complement strand
GGGGGGGGGGGGGTTTGTGTTTGTTGGTTTTATTTACCTTGCCTCCCCCGCGCCCGCGGGCCCCCCCCGGGGGCCGCCGGCCGCCCCCCGGGCCCGCGGCGAACACAGCCAACTCGATCAGTTCCCGTTGCCGACCCGCTCCAGCTCGGAAACAATGCCGGTGTCTCCGTCCCCTGCTCTCAGTGCGGTGTCGCCATGCTGCCGGTCATGCCGTTCACCTCGAACCACCTGTACCCCACCTCGGACGGTCGCCCCATGGCCGAGACGGACTGGCACCGCATCCTCATGGTGCAGCTCATCGACACACTGAAGGCCCGGTACGCCGCCGACCCTGACACCTACGTCACCGGCAACTTGCTCCTCTTCTACCGCCCGAACGACCGGCGACGGCACCTTTCCCCGGACTGCATGGTGGTGTTCGGCGTGCCCAAGATGAACCGCCTGAACTACCTGACGTGGGAGGAGGGGAAGGGGCCGGACGTGGTTATCGAGCTGACCAGCAAGACCACCCGACGCGAGGACATCACCACCAAGTTCGAGCTGTACCGCGACGTGCTGAAGGTGAAGGAGTACTTCCTGTTCGACCCGTTCGAGGATTACCTGTCGCCGTCCACGCAGGGGTTCCGCCTCCGGGCCGGGGCGTACCAGCCGATCCGCCCGAAGGCAGGTCGGCTGCCGAGTAGTCAACTCGGCCTGCACCTGGAGCGTTCCGGCCCGGCGGCCCGGCTGTGGGACCCGAC
This sequence comes from Planctomycetia bacterium, assembly GCA_031441625.1. GTDB lineage: Bacteria > Planctomycetota > Planctomycetia > Gemmatales > Gemmataceae > JALHQU01. The sequence goes on along the minus strand of JANNQE010000749.1, from coordinate 4,376 downwards.
CACTGGGACGTGGCTGCCGACGCCGGACGAGGTGATCGAGGCCGAGCGGGAGAAGGCGGACGCTGAACGGGAGAAGGCCCGTGTGGAACGTCTGAACGCCTCCGCTGAGCGGCAGAGGGCCGACCAACTGGCCGCCGAAGTGGGGCGGCTGCAACGCCTGCTCGCCGCCAAGAAGAACGGGCACACCACCAACGGTGCCGGTTCGTAAAGTGACCGCCCACGCACCCGAGGTACCGCCATGCCCGAACAACTCCGCTGTGTGCCCGAATCGGCCGTGATCGTCGGATGGGACTTCAGCACCGGCAGCGTGAAGGCGCTGGCGTTCGACACGGCCGGCAAGGTGCTGGCCGAAGTGCGGTTCCCCACCGAACTGTTCACCGACGGCGGGGTGAGCGAACTGAGCTACCTGCAACTCGAAGGGCAGGCCCGCGCCACCACCCGCCAGATCGCCCGCAAACTGTTCGACCTCGGCCGCGCCCACGACTGGCTGGCCGGCGGCATCTCCGCCACCCACCACACGGCCGGCTGGCTGGACGAAGACGCCGTGCAGGTCCGCCGCATGATCTGCTGGAACGACCAGACGCTGTCCGTGTACCACGCCGAAGGGCTGGCACGCCTGGGCGGGCAGGAGCGGGCGAAGGAACTGACCGGCGGGCGGTGGGCGGTGCGGTACGGCCTCAGCCACCTGGTGAAGGACGAACACACCCTGTCGCCGGCCCGGTGGGAGCGGGCCGACGTGTTCGCCCCGCACGGGCTGGCCGCGAGCGGCTTCCTCACCGGCTACTTCCACCAGATCAGCGTGAGTTGCGCCGCCAGTAGTGGGATGCTCGATTTACGAACGAACCAGTGGCGGCGGGAAATGCTCGACGCCCTGGCCGACCCGAAGCACCGCGAACTGGTGTGGGAGCGTTTGCCAGAAGTCGTGGACATGAACACCCCACTCGGCCCGCTCGCCGATCACATCATGCTCGACACGTCGCTCTCCGATTCGATGGTGTCGCCGCTCGTCTTCCCCACGCTCGACGACCAGGCGGCCGGGTTGATCGGCGGGGGGGCCGTCGATCCGGGGCAGATCGCCGTCATCCTCGGCAACTCGGCGGTGGTGAACTCGTCGTCCGACAAGCTGCCGTCGTCCGGTTCACTCGACTGCATGAAGCTGAACTGGGGGCCGTACCTGTGGATGCGGTGCTACAGCAACGGCGCGCAGTTCCTCGACCGCGTGGTCGGAGCGAACCCCGACTGGCCGGCGCTCGAAGCCGCGGCGCGGGCGGCCGAACCGGGGTGCAACGGTGTGGCCGTGCTACCGTTCGTGCTGAGTGAGCCGAGCATCGGCGTGAACGCGCCGCGGTTCGAGTGGATCGGCGGTGAGCCGACCGACGTGGGCGTGAAACTGCGGGCCAGCTTCGAGGCGATCTCGTACCTGATCGCACTCGCGGTGAAGGAGCACGAGGCCGCCGGGCAAGTCGTGAGCCGCGTGACGGTGAGCGGCGGCATCGCCCAAAGCGACCTGATGTGCGAAATCCTGGCGAGCGTGCTGAACAAGCCGCTCGAACGGCTGGAGTCGAACGAAGGCCCGGCGCTCGGGGCGGCGGTGGTGGCGCTGGCCGGGTTGGAGAGCCACATGCGGAAGGAACAAGGCATCGCCGAGCCGTTCACCGCCGCGGATGCGGTGCGGTGCATGGTCCGCTTCCGCGGGCGCACCGAGCCGAACGCCGAGTGGGTGGCGGGGTATGCGAAGGGGTTGGCAGAGTTTCAGAACCGGATTGGCTAGGGTGGTCCGCTCACGCCGAGAGCGGGTTCGGGAAGACCCCTCACGGCGAGAGCGGGCCACCCTATGCCAGCGCCTCGCCGATCACGCGGCTACCCGGCACTAGCACTTGCGGCCGACCCACGCGATCCGTCAGCGTCGTTTCTAAATCGTACCCCAGCAGGTGCAGCGTCGTCGCCAGCACGTCCTTCGGCGACACCGGGTTGTCTGTCACCGTGCCGCCGTGCTTGTCGGTCTTGCCCACCACCCGCCCACGGGCCACCCCACCGCCGGCCAGGAATGCCGAGTACGCCTGACTCCAGTGATCGCGCCCGCCGCCCCTATTGTTGTCCAGCCTCGGCGTGCGGCCGTGTTCGCTCAGCACCAGCACCAGAGTGTCGTCGAGCATTCCCCGTTCATCCAAATCGGAGATCAGTCCGGCGTACCCGCGGTCGAACCCGGGCATCAGTTCGTTCCGCATCCGCGGGTAGTGCTCCCAGTGCGTGTCCCACCCGCTGCCGGCCAGCCCGAACTCGTCCCAGAACACGGTGACGAACTTACTGCCGGCTTCCACCAGTCGGCGAGCCGCGAGGCAACTCTGACCGAACAGCGTGTGCCCGTAGCGGTCGCGGGTCTTCGGGTCGTCGCGGGTCACGTCGAGCGCGTTCCGCACCTTCTCGTTGCCGATCAGGTCGTAGGCCCGCTCGCGGAACGGGTCGTCGGTGGGCAGCCGTGTTCTTCTTGCGTCCTCCAACTGCTCAAGAAGCGACTTGCGGGTGTTCAAGCGGTCCACCGTCACGTCGGCCGGCAATCGGGTGGCATCGCCGAGGGTGAACCGGCAATCCGCGTCGATGCCCACATACGGCTCGTCGAACGTCTCGGTGGTGGTCGTCAGCGTCTTCGTGATCTGGCGGTTCGCCTGGCCGTGGAACCGCGTGAAGTGCGGGTTGTGCCGGCCGCCGAGGAACGCCGCGTACGGGCCGGCCCGCGGCACCTCGCCCTTCCGCTGGCTGCTGAACGGGAAGGGCAGGGCGATGTTGTCGGGCACCGCCTTCCGTTTCCCCTGCTGGTCTTCCAAATACGACACCACCGACCCGATGAACGGCCAGTGCTTCGGGTCGTGCGGGTTCAACTCCATGTTCACGTCGATGTCCGGTACGGCGGTGGTGGCGAACGCCACGCCGTGGATCGGGTGCTTGTGCGTCATCGACCGCACCACCGTCACTTTGTCCATCACGCCGGCCGTGTGCGGCAGTAACTCGCACACGTCGCAGCCGGGCAGCTTGCTCCGGATCGGCTTGAACTCCCCGCGGATTTCTAGCGGCGCGTCCGGCTTCATGTCCGCCATCTCGATCTGACTCGGCGACCCGTACAGGAACAACAGGATGCACGCCTTCGCCTTGCCCGCCGCCGGCTTCTTCTCGCTCGCCCGCAGTTGATCCGCGAGGCTCAGCCCGAACAGCGACAGCCCGCCGACCACGAGAGAGTCGCGGCGGGTGACGCCGTCGCACAGGCGTTTGGGGGAGCCGAGCACGCGGAGCATGGGAGAGACCCGGCGGGGAGGTGAACGCGGGCGGGTGCTGAGATGATGCCCGAGAGTGCGGCCGGGGGCAAGTGAAATGAGTCCGGTGGCAACCTTGGTAATCTGTAGCGGTTTGTCGGTCGCCCGGTGCCACTCCCCCAACCGGAACTGCCGGCGCGGGTGCGTCGGTTCTCACCCGTCGTCCGATAGAACCGGCACCTAACGGATGGCCGAACCGTGCGGGGCAGCCCCCGACACGACCCGAAGCTCGGATCGTCCTGTTTATGGAGGGACCGCGCGTGACTCTGAAGACACTCAAGCTGCTGGCCGCCGTCGGGGCCTTCTCGGCCACCGTCGCCGTCGCCCAGGACGCGCCGAAGGCGAAGCTGCCGGCGTCGCAGGCGACCGCCGCCGCCACCAACCAGAAGCTGGCCGAGAAGGTGGCCAAGGAATTGGCCGCCATGCCCGGCACGGCCGACCTGAAAGTGATCACCGACGGCGGCACGGTGACGCTACTCGGCACTTGCAAGGAGGAGGCCCACAAGTCGGACATCCTCCAGAAGGTGCGGGTGGTGGACGGGGTGAGCCTGGTGCGGGACGGGCTGAAGGTGGAAGGGGCGGCGAAGGCGGCCACCCCGAGCGTGCCGAACACGCCGGCCATCCCCCCGGCCCCGATGCCGACGCTCAAGCAGACGCAGGCACTGGAAGGCGGCCCGCGGTTGCTCGGCGCGCCGTCGGCCGTGCCGCCGAGTGCGACGCCCATCCCCGGCGTGCCCTTCGGGCCGGGTGGCGACCCGTCGGTCGAGCCGCTGGCCATGGGGCCGGCGGGCGGCGCGATGGGTGGTGCCCCGAACATGCCCGGCTACGCGTGGCCGAGCTACGCCCCGTACCCGAACATGAGCCGGGTGGCGTACCCGAGTGCCTACCCGTACAACGCCTTCCCGTACATCGGGCCGTACTACCCCTTCCCGAAGGTGCCGCTCGGCTGGCGGTCGGCCACCCTCAGCTGGGAAGACGGCCACTGGTGGATGGGTCGCAAGTCCGGCCCGGCCGACTACTGGCGGGTGAAGTTCGGGTACTAAACCGCGCGGCGAACGGCGGGGGGGG